>JAJFIE010000454.1 GCA_021775275.1 Rhodospirillales bacterium
CAACGATGCGGACGGCGCGTTCCTGTATTACTGGGTGAAAGACAACTTCCCCGAAAAGGCCGACCACATCCGGGGCAAGCTGGTCCAATGGGGTGGTAACGCGTCGGGCGTTAACATCGCCAATATCGATAATCTGGGTCAGGTCCATCCCGATACCATGTGGTGGCACTATACCCTTGGCAACGTCAAGGAACGACCGTTCTCGGAGATATGGACGGACATTTCCGATCCCATCATGGCGGGCCTGAAAAAATCACCACGGGTGGTCGAGGGGCGTTGTGGCGCGTGCAGGTTTTTCGATATCTGCGGTGGCAACACGCGGGTGCGCGCCATGCAGCTGACTGGAAACCCCTGGGCGGAGGATCCCGGCTGTTATCTCGATGATGATGAAATTGGCATTGTTGACGGCGCACCCCGGTTGAAAACGAGCGCCTATGGGAAAGGTTCCTATGCAACAGTTCGCTAGATATTTCCTGGGCGTTGGCGCCATGGTCGCATTATGCGTGATGGCTGTGGGATCAGCGCATGCCGGGGGTGACGAAGCTGAGGTCCTCTATCAGGAAACGTGCGCCGAATGCCATGGCGCGGACAGGCTGGGCGGTATGGGCCCCGCCTTGTTGCCGGAAAATCTCAAGCGCCTGAAGAAAAATAACGCCATAGGCGTGATTGCCGATGGTCGTCCGGCATCCCAGATGCCAGCATTCGGGGAACAGCTATCCGAAAGCCAGATCGCGGCGTTGACGGAGATGATCTATACGCCCTTGGCGTCGGTACCGGAATGGGGAATGGCGGAAATAAACGGTAGTCAGATCGTTCATGTGGCGACGGCTGCATTGCCTGCGAAACCTGTACACGACGCGGACCCCCTGAACCTGTTCACCGTGGTGGAAGCGGGAGATCACCATGTCACCATTCTGGATGGTGACAGCTTCGAGCCCCTATGGCGCTTCAAATCCCGCTTTGCACTCCATGGCGGCGCAAAGTACTCACCGGATGGCCGCTATGTCTATCTGGGCTCCCGCGATGGCTGGATCAGCAAATACGATTTACATTCTCTGCAGATCGTTGCCGAGGTACGGGCCGGGATCAATACCCGCAACATCGCGGTATCCGGCGACGGCCGTTATGTCATGGTCGCCAACTTCCTGCCCAACTCGCTGGTGCTGCTGAAGGCGGACGACCTGTCACCGCTCAAAATATGGGATGTTCGCGATAAAGACGGTGTACCCTCTCGCGTCAGTGCGGTCTATACGGCGCATCCTCGTGAGAGCTTTGTTGCGGCGTTGAAGGATATCCCGGAGGTCTGGGAAATATTCTACGCCGATGACGCCGAGCCGGTGGCGCAGGGCTATGTGCACAACTATCAACCGGACCAGTTGGAGGGGGCGTTTGACCTGGGTCCTTTCCCGAGGCGGCGGATCGTACTGGACGATTATCTGGACGATTTCTTTTTTGATCAATCTTACCGCCATCTGGTCGGTGCGGCGCGAAATGGTAAAAACGGTCAGGTCGTCAATCTGACTGTGGGCCGCAAGATCGCCGACATCCCGCTGGACGGCATGCCGCATCTGGGCTCCGGGATTACCTTTGAGTATGAGGGTCGCATGGTTCTGGCGACGCCGCACCTTCGCGATTCGGCGGTCAGCGTGATTGATATGGAAAGCTGGGAAGCTGTCGGACGCATCGAAACAATGGGGCCGGGTTTTTTCATGCGCAGCCATGAAAACACGCCCTATGCCTGGGTTGATGTGTTTTTCGGCGAAAATCGCGATGTCCTCCACGTGGTGGATAAACGGACGCTGAAGATCGTGAAAACCCTAAAACCCGAACCGGGCAAAACGGCGGCTCATGTTGAATTCACCCGCGATGGCCGTTTCGCACTCGTGAGTATCTGGGACATGGATGGTGCATTGGTTGTCTATGACTCAGCCACGCTGGAAGAAGTAAAACGCATTCCCATGCGCAAACCATCAGGAAAATACAATGTCTGGAACAAGATCACATTATCCGCCGGCACCAGCCATTAATCCGGCTGACAGCGCCCTGGTGCTGGGCTGGTACGGTAGCCGCAATGATGCGGACCATGCCCGTATGGATGCGCATGTCCGCGATCTTGTTCACATGTTCGATTTTGCCTCCGGATGCAGTATTCCACTGATGCTGGGCGCCGACGCAGGCTTCTTTCCACGCATTGAGGGTGTCCGGCATGTTGTGGTGTTGCCGGTATTCATGTGCGAGGGAAGAACGTTGGGCCAACGATTTCCCACCTTCCTGCGCCAAATTGAAGCGCAACAGGCCGGTGCATCAATCATTCACACCCTGCCGATCATTGGTGGTCATCAGAGCCTGGCTCAGCTGGTCGCGGAACGTGCGGCGAAGCACCTGAATAGGGGGCCAGGAGGAACCAAACTCGTTCTGGTTGCCCATGGCTCCACGCGCGATCAGGGCTCTGTAGTAGCTACACAGACCTTGCGTGACCGTATCCGCAAAATGGCGATTTTTTCCGCCGTCCATGATGCCTATCTGGAGGCGTCACCCGATCCTGCCGATCTGGTATCAGGGATGGCCGGTGATTGTGTGATCGAGGGCCTGTTCCTGACCGAAGGACGTCACAGCACTCACGATCTGGAATCCCGGATTCCGGGCCGTGCGTCCAGATGTCTCGGCGCCATTGGCATTGACCCCCGGTTTGTTGATGTTCTGTCGGCTGCTGTAGGTGACGCAATTCCCTCTCCACTGGCTGCCTGAATCAGTGACAAGCTAAAAATTCCCCACCAAAGTATCTGGTTGTCAGAGACTCGGCCATGCTATCGTGTCACGAGAATCGATACATGAGTTTCTGTGGAGGGTGATGCGTGTCGAGAGCGTCCAGACAAAAATTTCCAGTGATTGAAGTTCTGAAATTATCTGCCCTGTCCTTGTGCGCAGGCATGGT
>JAJFIE010000455.1 GCA_021775275.1 Rhodospirillales bacterium
CAGATAATCCGCCGCCAGTTCCAGATTGCGCTGCCGCGCTACGGCGACGAAAGCCAGATACTGATCCGCTAGTTGCAGAATGGAGATTTGTGTCAGATCGACTTTCTGGTCGCGCGCCAGCATCAACAAAATATCCAGCGGTCCTTCGTAGCCGTCCACGTCGACCTGGAACGAGTCCACATGCCGCTCAGTGGCGCCAAGGATGTCCGCTTCAAAAGTATCGTCGCTGTCGGTAGCGGTGTTTTCGTTCATGACCGGTCGTTGATGCTGCTTATAATTAACTGTTTCAAACTATGCCCGTCAGGACAAAGATCATTTCCATAAGATACTCCGCCGGACCGCCGACGAGCCACCAGAATACGTTCAGATCAATGCCAAACTGATTTCCCGCCAGCGGCAGGAGAAAAAGTACCCCCAGAATAATCAGGAATCCGAAGCGCTCCAGCCGCGCCAGCCGCATGGCCAACGGACGGGGCAGCAAGCCTACGGCGACACGTCCGCCGTCCAGGGGCGGCAGCGGTATCATGTTGAAGACCAGCAACAGGCAGTTGATCCAGATGCCATTGTAAATGTTATAAGCCAGCCATGCACCGGCATCGTCACCCAGGGCTGGAAGAATGTTCGCGATTATGGCCCAAGCTATTGCAATTAAAAGGTTTGCCGCTGGCCCGGCTGCCGCGACCAGAACCATGTGCTGGCGCGGTCGGCGTAGTCTGGAAAAATTCACCGGGACCGGTTTGGCATAACCGAACATCATCCGGCCGCCACTGCCCAGGACCAGCATGGCGGGCAACAGAACGGTGCCAAACAGATCAATATGTTTGAACGGATTCATGGTCACCCGGCCCTGTTGCATGGCCGTATCATCGCCCAACCGCCAGGCAGCCCAGCCGTGGGCGGCTTCGTGCAGGGTGATAGCCGTCAGCACCGGAATTATCCAGATCGAAACCTTGAAAAGGATGTCCTGCATCATGCCGATTCGCGGACGGACTTTAAAAGGTCCGCCAGCCGCGCCTCTGCCTGCTGTCGGTCCAGAGGCTCCGGTGTCTGTTTTGAGGCAAGTGTTTTCTCGAACCGCATGCCTGCCAGATTATTTAAAGGACTTATACAATCAGTAATTTCACGCATCTCGGTCATGTCGCCATTGCAGTGAAGGACAGCGTCACACCCTGCGCTGATGCATGCCAACACCCGTTCCCCCATGGGGCCGCTGAGTGCGCCCATGCCGACGTCATCGGACACCAGAAATCCATCGAAACCTATGTTCGTTCGGATGGTTTCGTTGATCACGATGGGTGACATGGTTGCCGGTTGTTCTGGGTCCAGATCGGAATAGACCACATGCGCCGTCATGGCCCATGGGCAGTCGGCCAAAGCGCGAAACGGGGCGAAATCCACCCCGTCCAATTCGGTGTGGGGCGCATCCACACGCGGCATTTCCTCATGACTGTCCGCCATTGCCCGGCCATGACCGGGAATATGTTTGATCACCGGCAAAACACCACCGGCCAGCAAGCCGTCGCAATCCATGCGCCCGAGCAGGATACTCTGCTCAACCGTCCGTCCCGCCGCTCGGTCATGCAGGAATGGATGGCTGTCCGGGGCCGGAATGTCGAGGACGGGCAGACAGTTCACATCTACACCCAGTGCATAGAGATCATCGGCGATTAGCCGCGCATTCAGGCGTGTCGCCTCCAGCCCCGCTTCGGCGTCCTGGTCATGCAAGGCCACAAACATTGCCGGCGCCGGGGTTGACCGCCAGTGTGGTTGTGTCAGGCGCTGGACCCGACCGCCTTCCTGATCAATCAGCACCGGCGCTGAGTTCCGCCCGACACAGTTCCGCAGGTCATGGACCAATGCACGAACCTGGTCCGGATTGTCCACATTTCGGGCAAACAGAATGAAGCCCAGGGGATCGGCATCCCGAAAAAACTCTTTTTCTTCGGCTGTCAGTGTTAAACCGGCGCAGCCAAAACAGGCAGCGAGGGGAAATGCCATGTAGTGTTCGCCTATTTTCCGGGTCGGATGACGAGGCATCCTACATTGCGTTTGGAAAGTTCAGCGCACAGGGTCTTTGCTGATTCCGCGTCTTTCAGAGGACCGGCGCGCAGGCGGAAAAACACACCTTGATCTCCGCCCAGATCAACACGCACCACGTACAATTCCAGCCCGCCAAGAATATCCGGGTGTGCTTTTTTCTGCCGTTTCCACTCGGTTTCCGTCCGCTCGTGGGTGCGGAGCGCCGCCAGCTGGATGCGGTATTCCTTGGTTTGCGCCGTGGTGGCGCTGGCCGCAGACTGGGACTGGCTGATGGTTTCCGCCGCCGTCTGTGTTGTCGGCGTGGCCGGTTGGACCGGTTCAGGTGGCGTAGGCGTCACCGGTGCTGCTTCGACAGGTTCCACCGGAGCCGGTGGTGGTGGTGCGACGGGCGCCGCTGTGTCAGGCGTGGCTGGCTCCTGTGCGGACTCTATCGCCGAGGAAGGCTCCAGGGGAACCGGAGCATTTTCATCCGGCTGTGCCGATGGTTCTACCGCCGCAGCCATCGGCTCCGCAAATTGTTCCGCACTGGCGGTTTCCGGCACCATGGGTTCTGACGGCGGTGCGGGAGGCGTTTCGGAAGACGGTTCGGACAGTGCCGTATCCGTTTCGGATGATGCGCCCTGCAATTGTGATTCCGGTATGGGGATGGGCGTTTCCGGTGGTGGCAGCAGACGTTCCACGTTGGTGCCCGCAGCCTCGCCTTTCAGGCGGTCATAGACCAGCTTATCTCGATCAGGCACGTCCATGCCGCCGGGATCAGCGGGTTTGATTTTTACCGGCGTGATATCCGCGCGGATGACCGGGACGGATTTTTCCTGTTCCATCATCGGCAACTGATCGCCAAAATAATACCAGCCGCCTCCGGCGCCGACGATGACAACGACGGCAAAACTGACCCACCGTCCCCAGTGGCGCTTCGGCTGCGGGCGCGTCTGTACGGGTTCAAAGTCCAGTCCGTCCGTACCGCCCAGCCTGTCCTCCGGGTTTGGCGTCATCAGCGCATCTCCTCCTTCGGCTCGACGCCGAAAATATTCAATCCCGACGCAATGACCAGTGCGACACCGCGAATGAGCGCCATGCGCGCCCGTGTCAGTTCCGGATCGTCGGCCATGATGAACCGCAGGTCCGTGTTGTCATTGCCCATGTTCCACAAGCCGTGAAACGCCGCTGCCAGATCATACAGGAAAAACGCCACGCGATGAGGCTCGTGGGCCAAAGCCGCGCTTTCCACCAGTCGCGGCCATCCCGCCATTTGCATGATGATCGCCATTTCAGCCGAATCGGTGAGTTTTTCCATGGGCGCGTCGGCCAGTTTTTCAGGCGTCAGCGCGTCCGCACCAAAGATTTCGGTGGCGTGACGCAGTACTGAATGAACCCGTGCGTGGGCGTATTGAACGTAGAAAACCGGGTTGTCCTTGGACTGCTCCGTGACCTGTTGCAGATCGAAATCCAGCTGTGCATCGTTCTTCCGCGTGACCATGATGAAACGGAAGACGTCCTTTCCAACCTGGTCGATGACGTCGCGTATGGTGACGAAGTTTCCGGCGCGCTTTGACATTTTAAGCTGCTTGCCGCCGTCCATCAGGTTGACCATCTGGCACAGCTTGACGTCCAGTTCCCCCTCCCCGTCGGTCAGGGCCTTGACCGCGGCGTTCATGCGTTTCACGTAGCCGCCGTGATCCGCACCCCAGACATTGATCATGGTTTTGAAGCCGCGACGGTACTTGTCCAGATGATAGGCGATATCGGTAGAGAAGTAGGTCCAGCTTCCATCGGATTTTTTCAAGGGACGATCCACATCGTCGCCGTATTCCGTGGCCTTGAACAGGGTTTGTGGACGTGGTTCCCAGTCTTCCGGCGTCTTGCCCTTGGGCGGTTCCAGAACGCCGGTGTAGATCAGGCCTTTTTCCGTCAGGAAGTCGAGTGCCGCATCCACCTTGCCGGTTTCGACAATGGAGCTTTCTGCGGTGAAAACGTCGAACTCGATATCGATCATTTTCAGATCGTTGCGGATCATGGTCATCATGTCGTCGATGGCAAAACGCCGGAACGATCCCAGCCAGTCGGCCTCTTCCAGGCCGCGCCACTTGTCCCCGTCGGCCTTGGCGATGGCCTGGGCGGATGGGATCAGATATTCGCCGGGATAGAGACCCTCGGGGATTTCACCGATATCTTCGCCCAGAGCTTCGCGGTAGCGCAAGTGGAGCGAGCGCGACAGGGTATCGATCTGTGCGCCGGCGTCATTGATCCAGTATTCCCGGGTTACGGCATATCCGGCTTTTTCCAGCAGGGCAGCGAGCGTATCGCCATACACGGCGCCGCGTCCGTGACCGGCGTGCATGGGGCCGGTCGGATTGACCGAGACGAATTCCACATTGGCAGGCTCACCCTGACCCATTGTGGAATCCCCATAGGCCGTACCGGCACGCAGCACGTCCGCCAGTTCACGGTACCAGACCTCATCTGTCAGCGAGATATTGATGAAGCCGGGACCGGCAATTTCGACGTTCGCAACGGCTGGATCAGCTTCAAGTCGTGCGGCAATATGTTCAGCCAGATCACGCGGCTTCATGCCGGCCTGTTTGGACAGCACCATGGCGGCATTGGTGGCAACGTGTCCGTGGCCCTGTTCGCGTGGCGGTTCCACGGTGATCCGCGAAAAATCCAGATCAGCCGGAATGATGCCTTCGCCGCTTAAAGCGTTGAGGGCAAAAACGACGCCGTCGCGCCCGAATGGTTTGTTCCAGGTTGTCGTCCTAGTCATGGGGTGTCTTCTAACAGCCGCATCGGGGATCACAAAAGGCCGATCCGGGTGCGGTTTCCGGAAATTGGCTTTACGACGTTCGCGCCTGCACATCGAACAGTCGTCGATGTTCGTCAAGGGCGTGGCGGTCGGTCATTCCGGCGATATAGTCCGCGACCAGTTCCGCCGTGCCATGACTGCCCGCGTTTCCGGCGTTTTTCCGCCATTCCGTGGGCAGGCACTCAGGTTCTTCGACCAGCAGATTGAACAGATCTTTGACAACCCGTCGGGCTTTGCTGGTCATCCGGTTCAGCTTGTAATGGCGATACATGTTTTCGAAAAGAAACTTTTTCAATGCAGCGTCATTTTCTCGCATTTCCTGTGAAAAACCGGCCACGGGATGGCTGTGGTGACGTACGGCAGTAGCCGATTCGGGTCTGGCCTCGGCCAGCCGACGTTCTGTTTCCCCAATCAGATCATCCACCATGGCGCCGATCATGCGTCGCACCGCCTCGTGAATCATGCGCGAGGTGTCCAACTCAGGATAGGATTTATGCACCGAGTGAAAGATGGGACCGGCCAGGGGAACGTCGAGCAAATCTTCAATACTGAACAGGCCCGCCCTGAGACCATCATCAATGTCGTGGTTGTTGTAGGCGATATCGTCGCTCTGCGCCGCGATCTGCGCCTCGGCGCTGGCAAAGGTGTGCAGTTCCAGGTCGTGATTATCCACATAGGCCTGAATACCCCGTGGCAACGGATCCGGTGAAGGGCTGCTAACAGAAACCAGCGGGCCGTTGTGCTTGACCACCCCTTCCAGGGTTTCCCATGTGAGATTAAGTCCGTCGAACGTCGGGTAGCGCTCCTCCAGCAGGGTAATCACCCGTAAGGACTGCGCGTTATGATCAAAGCCGCCAAAGGGCTCCATGGTTTCCTTGAGTGCGTCTTCGCCCGCATGTCCGAACGGGGGGTGGCCCAGATCGTGGGCCAGCGCCAGCGCTTCGCCCAAATCCTCGTTCAGGCCCAGATAACGGCAACAGGACCGGGCGATCTGCGCCACTTCCAGGCTGTGGGTCAACCGGGTTCGGAAGAAGTCACCTTCGTGATTGACGAACACCTGGGTCTTGTATTCCAGCCGCCGGAATGCAGCGGAATGGACAATGCGGTCCCGATCACGTTGAAAACAGGTGCGTGTGGCGCTGTCAGGCTCATCAAACAGGCGTCCACGCGATTGGTCGGGCTTGCTGGCGTACGGGGCGAGCGGCGCATTATTCAGGGAATCAGTCATGGAGCGAACCTAAACCTGCGGTAGCACAGAGGCAACGGCGCAGATTGGTTCCTCTCACCACGTTATAGCTGCATCATCGATGATCAATTGCGGTGTCGATTTGCCTTGCCAGGTGTTGATGCGCAGCTTGCCTGCCAGATGCAGGGCGCCGCCACCGCTTTTCAGGAGCGTTGCGCCCAGGGGGGTTTCCAGGCAGCGGAAGGCGATACCGTTCAGCCGACCACCTGATGAGTCCTCGATACGGCACCGCACGTGATCCGTACCAACCGGGTCGGCAAAAACCAGACGGGCGTCGGGGATGACGAACCGGGGCTCCGGATTGCCAGCACCGAACGGACCGACCCGCGCCAGATCGTTGAGCAATTCCAGGCTGGCGCCCCGGGTCTTGATGGCGCCATCGATGGATAACGTAGGCTCGATACCGTGGGCGACGATCTGGGCACCGATGCGTTCGCCCAGAAAGGCCCGGAAGCCAGTTAACTGGTCTTGCGTCAGGCTGAACCCGGCGGCCATGGCATGCCCGCCGCCCTTGACAATGTAACCTGCCTGACGCGCCGCAATAATGGTCTGGCCCAGATCAACACCGGTGACTGACCGCCCGCTGCCGGTTCCCATATCACCGCCCGCATCGCCCGCAAACGCAATGACACACGCCGGTCGGTTGAAACGGTCCTTGAGGCGACTGGCGACAATGCCGACCACGCCCGGGTGCCACCCGACCCCGGCGGCGATGGCGACGGCGCCCAGATCATCACCCTCGCGTTCCACCTGTGCCATGGCGTCATCCAGAATATTGGCTTCGAGCGACTGACGTTCGCGGTTGTAGGAATCCAGTTTGTTCGCAATATCTTTGGCTTCCGTTGCATCATCGGTGGACAGTAACAGCGAGCCCAGCGCGGACTCCCCTACCCGCCCGCCCGCATTGACACGCGGACCAAACACGAAGCCGGCATGATAAGTGCCGGGCGGCTCGTCAATGCCGGCCACATCTGCCAGTGCATTGATGCCTATATTGCGCCGCGCGGCCATGATCTTCAGGCCCTGATGAACAAAGGACCGGTTCAGGCCGGTCAACGGCACCACATCGCAGACAGTGCCCAGGGCCACCAAATCCAGCAGGTTCAGCAGATCAGGTTCCTTGCGCGTGGCGAACCAATCGTGGGTCCGTAACAATCTGTTAACGGCGATGGCGCACAAGAATGTCAGGCCCACGGCGGCCAGTTGTTTATAGGCATTGCCCGCTTCGTCGAGGCGTTTGGGATTCACCACAGCGACGGCTTTGGGCAGGGATGACTCCGCTTCATGATGATCGACAATGATCACGTCGAGCCCCACTTCATGGGCGGCGTCCAGTGCTTCAAAGGCCGTGGTGCCGCAATCGACCGTGACCACCAGCGACGCCCCGTCATTGCGCAATTTCGTCAACGCCGCCGCATTGGGGCCGTAACCTTCCTTCATCCGGTCCGGGATATAGACCTGGACCCGTGCGCCAACGGCTTTCAGATATCGCTTCAGTAGCGCTGACGATGTCGCGCCATCCACATCATAGTCACCGAAGATGGCGATCTGCTCGCCTTGCATGACCGCACTGGCGATGCGCTCCGCCGTGGCATCCATGTCACGAAATACGCTGGGGTCGGGCAGCGAGTGCTTCAGCGTCGGGGCCAGAAAATGGTTTGCATCATCAAGCCCGACGCCGCGCGCCGCCATGATGCGGCCGACCGCTTCGGGCAGGTTCAGTCGCTGTGATAATGCCATAGCCACACGATCATCACCGGCGCGCGATACCCACCGCTTGCCGGTAACCGAACGGTCCACGCCGAGAAAGGCGTCGTTAAGTGGTGAAGAAGATGACATGGCGTCAGATGCAGGGGGTGCAGATCATGGGGCCGCGCCAGCATCACGGTGATGGGCTTCGATGTAGCGCAGGGTGCCCGTGCGTGACCGCAGGACCATGGAATGGGTAATGGACCCTACAGCGTTGCGCTGGACGCCCGGCAATAGCGGGCCGGTGGTAATGCCGGTGGCGGCGAAAGTCACATCGCCCGGTGTCATGTCATCGATGGTGTAGCGGGCTTCGGGGTTGGTGACACCGGCCTGCAAGGCCTTGTCGCGGTCATCGCCATTGCGAAGCACCAGACGACCCTGCATCTGGCCACGGGCGGCGCGCAATCCCGCCGCCGCCAGAATCCCCTGAGGCGCCCGGCCAATCCCCATGTAGATATCCACACCGCTTTCCGGTCGGGCGACAGCGACGGCGCCGCTGACATCGCCGTCAAGGATCAGGCGAATGCGCGCACCGGCGTCACGCACGGCAAGGACCAGGTCCTTGTGACGGGGCCGGTCCAGCATGCAGACGACGATGTCCCCCACGTTGACGCCTTTGGCCTCGGCCAGGGCATTCAGGTTTTCGGCGACACTTGCGTCGATATTCACCACGCCATCGGG
>JAJFIE010000456.1 GCA_021775275.1 Rhodospirillales bacterium
AAGTTCCTCTGGGCGACGGAATGGTGCGTCAATACCCACAGACATCGCCGCATTTGCAATTTCTTCGTTATCCGTAGAGACGATTGCACGGTCAATTTCCAATATATCCCGCACAATATCGCCGACAGTCGCTACGAGTGAAACGCCCCCGACAGTCCGCAGATTTTTAAGCGGGATTCCCTTGCTGCCACCACGCGCCGGCACCACCGCAAGTACGGTTTTACCATCAATCAAGTCAGATTCTCTTTCTTAGGAAATAGGTGCGCTTATCATCAGTTTTATATGCTGGAATATAGATCAATTTTGTTTTTTCTTTACACTTATGCGCCACCAGCAGCACGATCATTGAGTTGCGCGCGTCCCCAGTGATCTACTACTGTCTTTCGTTCCGAACGGTCTAGTTTCTGAATTTTACGATCACGATATGTCGAATCATTGTTGTAGTGTGTTGTCGAGACTTCCTCGAACACGCAGCCAACATCCGTCCAGAACCGGTGCCAGACCCCTGGCATGACCAATTGGGTATCGCCCGGCTGTAAAGTTTTATTCCGACCATCCAACTCCGTATTCAGTTCGCCCCATAGAACCTGAAAAGTTTCTTCCTTGCGTTTATGGTAGTGCGACGGATGTGCTTGCCCCGGCAATTGCACAAGAATTTTTTTGCAGTATTCCCGGTTGATACAATTAATGATGACCACACCGGTTTGCATGAAGTTCTCGATGCCATAGTGGTGCGAGTATTCAACCTCAAATTCGCTGCCTAGTATGACGCCAGCCATATTGAGTAACGCCTTGACTTCGTGCACGGCGGATTTGATGACCTGTACATTGGGAACTGCCGGAATCTCAGCAACCTGATACTGGACAGGCGCATCCACAGGGAGTTCTGTTAGAACACGGATACCCTCTTTCCAATCACCACTGGATAATTGGCCTGGCGCATAGGGCATGGCAAAATAGACATCATCTCGTGATATTTCCTGCCCTGCTTCCAACGGAGTACGGACAAACATCCCCCGCTTTAGACCTTCGATGGCTTCTCCTTCCAATGTATTGGGCGGCAAACGGGTGTCGGAACCACACAGAACCCGCGCCTTCTCCCAAGCGGTCAGCCACGCATCGACCTGTTCAGGCGTTGATGAATAAGCGTTCAGCATGATTGTTTCGGTTTCCAATCCGACGTGACGCTCAAACATCTGCGCCCCTTTTGATACAGCGATCAGTATCGGGTCTGTATCGTCCTGGTTTTCGTGGGTGGACCAGCCAATGGTCGTGTCGGGATAACGGTGGCGAAACGTCTCAATATTTCCCAGATTGCAGTTTTCGCTGGGCGTCGGATAAATTGGTACGCAGTGCATGATGGCATAGTCAGTTCCTCGGTGATCAAAGAAACTGACTAAATCGTCAACTTCTGACTGGGTTAGCCCACCCGTTGAGAATACCACGGGTTTCCCGGCGACGGCTAAGGACTCCAACAAGGGCCAGTCGCGTGCAGAACAGCTAGCCACCTTTATGAGATCTATATCCAGATCCAGAAGGAGATCAACCGAAGCCTCATCAAATGGCGTAGCCATGGTAATGAGGCCGACATTTTCCACTTCGGCCTTGAGTGTGTCGTAATCGCTCGCTTTTAGCCTGGTGGAGAGGAACCGTGGAATGTGCTTATTGTCACTATTTTTTTTGTGGATAGGGTGTATGAAGCTATCAAGTTCCCGAAACTGGAATTTGATTGCGGCTCGAATGCTATGTTTGTTTACAACCTCTGCATGGTGCCGGATGATATTCATGCCATGCTCGACACTGCCTTGATGATTATTTGCCATGTCGAGAACAAATAAGTTACGAAAGTCGAAAGTGTTTTCCATAATCAAAATCCGAAGTTGTCTAACGCCCGATGTGGTCGATTACCGGCGCACTGCTGCAAAACCCGCACGCTGGTCGATGGTCTTCATCGGCGCACCTGATTCTTTCAGATAATTAAGGGTGACTGTATTTACGACATCAAAGCCAATCGAGCAAAGTTCGGAAACTATGTGTTTAGGCTGATATAGATAATAACTAAACACTAGATGAAAACCATTGTCGCCAACCAGCGGTCGTTTTCCGAACATCTTGCGGAGCCATGTCATCCCTTTGAGCATCTGGACGAGCAAGCTGGGGCATTTGGAAATGATCTGACAGGCGTTCTGGGCAAATCGACCAGTCCATCTGCGGTAGGGTTGATAATAGTCATTACAATGCGAATTGATGATATGAACGAACAGACCACCGTCCACAAGCCGGCTGTAGACCTGTTTGTAGATGGCGTGGGGTACTGAGGTGTCTTTGAACTCGTTCACGGTTCCAACAAGCATGATGACGTCATATCGATCCCGGAGATTTGACAAATCGCGGGCATCCTGGATGAATGCCCGTTCTTCAGGAAGACCTTGGTCGCGTAATTTTGGTTTGAGGTATCCATCGACAAGTTCGGTACTGAAATCCGTCATGACGAGATCGTATCCATCCTCTAGCAACATGAAAGCGAACGTCCCGACACCACACCCCAATTCCAAGATCTTGAGGTCCTTTCTGCCACCAAATTGTGCCTTAATTTCCTCACGAATAAATGATGGCCCTTCAGATTCCCTGTTCAGACGATCCAGTTCAACGTTTTCACCGTTTTCCACGTTGCCACGCTCATTGCGAGAAGAATATGTCGCATCCCAACGTGCTTGGTTGTCCTGTTGCGGTATCCGGACTCTGACAAATGTCTT
>JAJFIE010000457.1 GCA_021775275.1 Rhodospirillales bacterium
CGAGTAATGAAGCCCCAGTGGTCGATGCGGCATGACCGCGTGCAGAATAGCGGCAAGCTCATGATAGTAAGGATTGGTGACATGGAAGTTGGCCAGCGTTGAGCTGAAAATATTGTGTGCATCAGCTTCGCTCGTCAGGACCGCATGCACGAAGATTCCGGCTTCGGAATTTTCCAGTGAGATAACCAGCGGATGGCGGGTTCCGCCTTGCAGGTGAATGAGACCGACAAGATAGGCGCCGCGATTTCGGAAAAACCCCGCATCGATCACTTGAATGGTTTCAACGACTGGTGGATTGTCCCCTCCAGAGTCCAGAAAACTGTTCACCCGTTCGGCCACAAGTGTCGCGTCTTTTGCTAAGTCACGATAGGGAACCGAGAATGACGGGATCGACAGGATATCCGTGATCGTATCCGGCGCAATCGGCCACCCACCCGCAAATTGCCTGATGACCTGCTTGTGCAGACCGGCACGCTCGCCGGAAAATACGTACTCCAGCGGTTTCCATTCATCGCGGTAGATCAATCGCCGGACGGATTGGATAAATGCGTTCGCCAATTCTTCTTCATACCGCCCCTGGATTAGCGGACGATAGCTGGCGTCTACCTTGAACCATAACTGGTCATCATGTGCTAGCATGGGAAATACGCGACCCAGCTTTGAAGCCAGGCTGACGATAGTTTCGCGGTAGATGTTGAGGCGTCGGATGCTGAGCGAAAGTGATTCTTGCGGGTCGCGCTGTTCGAATGCCTGTTGGGCAAGGGCCGGGATAGCGCGGGATACGACATAATAGGCGTCGAATTCCTGCAAAATACAGTGCGCTGCGAGATCGATCATTTCGTCGTCTTTTGCGGCACGTGTAATGAGGGCCACGTAATCCACGTGTTTCTCTGCTTCGGAATGCCGGTTTGTTTGTGAAGTATTATTGGTCATTGCACTCCGCTGTTCGCAATGGTGATATTTGTTATCAGAATGCCTATTTGAATCAGGTGGGTGCAACAAAGATATTTTTATACACTCAATAGTTGCTGTAGTTACCGGATTAGCGATACAAGATAGATGGCTGATTCACTCAATTGGCCGAGAAAATTAGCACAATGGCAAGACAATGAACGACAGAGTCAACCAACATATACTGCTTGTCGAGGACGAGCTGTCCCTTGCGCGGGTTTATGAAGAATACCTGCGTGATGAGCCATACGACATTGTTCATGTGGATACCGGGAAGGGAGCACTTGAAAATATCGGTTCCGGCAATCTGGACGCGGTCATTCTTGACCTTCGCCTGCCTGATATGAACGGCATCGAAATTCTCAAGCATATTCAGGCCAACCTTCCGGACTTGTCGGTTATTGTTATCACGGCGCACGGCTCGATCAATACGGCGGTGCAGGCCATGCAACTGGGGGCGGCAGACTTCCTGTTGAAACCTTTCGATCCTGAACGGCTGATCTATACGCTGAGGAACACGATTGAACGTCAGAAACTGTCGCATATCGTCCAGGTCTTTCAGAACAAGTTCGACCGGCGGGAGTATGAAGGGTTTATCGGATCGTCGCTGGTCATGCAGGCTGTTTACAAGATCATTGATGCGGCGGGACCAAGCTCGGCATCTGTGTTTATTACCGGCGAGTCGGGAACCGGCAAGGAAGTTTGCGCCGAGGCGATCCATGCCAAAAGCAAACGCCATGACAAGCCGTTCATTGCCCTGAACTGTGCGGCTATCCCGCATGACCTTATCGAAAGTGAAATATTCGGGCACGTAAAAGGCGCCTTTACCGGCGCGGTCGCGGACCGGGATGGCGCGGCGACCATGGCCGATGGCGGAACGTTGTTCCTGGATGAGGTCTGCGAAATGGATCAGGGGTTGCAGGCAAAACTGCTCCGGTTCATTCAGACCGGCACGTTTCATAAAGTCGGCAGTTCGACGGTAGAAAAGGTTGACGTCCGGTTTGTCTGTGCGACGAACAAGGACCCGTGGTCCGAGGTAGAGGCGGGAAACTTCCGTGAAGACCTGTATTTTCGCCTCCACGTGGTGCCTGTCGTTCTGCCGCCGCTTCGTGAGCGAAATGGCGATATTGTGGAAATCGCGCAGTCGTTTCTGCTTCAGTACGCCCATGAAGAGGACAAGCAGTTTCATCAGTTTGACCCACAGGTTATCTCGGCGATCAAGAGGCATCCCTGGCCCGGGAATGTGCGGGAGTTGCAAAATTCCCTGCGCAATGCCGTCGTCCTGAACACCGGGGATACGGTGACACTGGAGATGATGCCCCAGTTGCAGGGGGCGCCCGGCGGGCTAGATGATGTCCGGGGGGCAGGTTTTGATGCTGGAAAACCCTTGATGTCGCCGTCATCGGGCGTTGACGGCGGTCTGTCGACCGAGGCGGCGGGCGGGTCAATTCAACCGCTGTGGCAGGTGGAACAGGACCATATAAAACGGGCGCTGGATATGTGTGACGGCAACGTTTCGCGTGCGGCGACCCTGCTGGAAATTGGCACATCGACCCTGTACCGGCGCTTGAAGGAGATTGAGCGGGCTAGCTCATGATCTCCATGGGAACCCAGAAGAATACCTCGTGATCGCGCGGGCTTCGCGGCCGTATCAGCAACTTGCCCTTACATTCACGGATGATCCTTTCGGCAATTTTCAGGCTCAGTTCCTCTGGAATATCCGGCTGATCAATTTCATGATCGAGGTCGCTGACGTGAACGCCACGCGCCGCCTGTATTGCGCCGAGACGTTGGGTGATTGAGAACAGGACGGTGGCGAGGGCGCTGGACCGCCTGATCACGGAACAATCCAGCATAATGGGGTTGTGCGGGCGTTGAATGAGCGCGCGTTCGATAATGATGATGAGCGCCTGACGAACACGGTCGGCGTCACCCTGCAACGGGTCGGGGGCCTGTTCGTCGATTCTGACGTCAAGCGATGCGCAAGACATCAACGAGTGGCTTGAGACGATATCAACAACGGATGATATCAGCGCAGCAATGCGAAAGGGTGTGGAACTGGAAATCATGGAACGCCTCACATGGAACCAATTGAGGCTCAACAGCGCCCCGACTGAATGCCCGCAAGGAACGTGCCAGTCGGTTTCCTGTGTTAACGCATTGATATAAAGGAAAAAGAATACATATGTATTCTCATTTTGATAACCATTCCGGGACCGCTGTGATTTACGTCCTAGAAATTGTCCTTCAACCGGCGGGTCTCGGCAAAGACGGAAACCGCGTCACCACCGACGCGCCCGATGGTCTGTTGCAGATCATCGCTGTCGGGTCGCAGGAAGGGGTTTGTCGCCAGTTCTTCGCTTAAGGTAGACGGCACCGTCGGGATGCCCCGCTGCCGCATGTCATCGATATCCGCCATGCGGGCGATGAGTGCTGCATTGTTCGGCTCCACCGAAAGCGCGAACCGGCCATTGGACTGGGTGTATTCATGGGCGCAGTAAACCCGTGTACTTCCCGGCAAGGTCTTGAGCTTGGAAAGCGACGACCACATCTGGTCCATGGTTCCCTCGAATACCCGACCGCAGCCGAGGGCAAAAAGGGTGTCGCCACAGAATAATGCGTCGGACTGCTCGAACCAATAGGCAATGTGGCCATGGGTATGGCCGGGAACATCAAACACACGGGCTTCCGCTTCGCCCAGCATGAAAGTATCGCCATCACCGAGTTCTACATCGATGCCGGGGATGCGGTCCCGGTCAGCACGGGGCCCGACGATGATGCAGCCGGTCCGTGACTTGATTTCAAGATTGCCGCCGGTGTGATCGCCATGATGATGTGTATTGATGATATGGGTGATGGTCCAGTTTTTCTCTGCCGCCGCATCAAGCACGGGACCAACAACGGCCGGATCAACAACCGCCGTATCCCCGGTGGCCGGATCGTGGGCGAGATAGACATAGTTATCGCTCAACACGGGGATCTGATGAATTTCCAGAACGGACATGACGTTTCCTGTATTTAAGGTCGGCTCAGAGGGGCAATTTTAGGACTTCTTACATAGGCGGTTTTATCATGATTGCAAACCGGCTCACGAGTCCTCTGAAAGCGTAAAACGGAAGTTACAGCGTGTGTGGCCGTTCATGATGGTCTCGTCCCGGTCCATGGTGATCCGCCGATCGTAACCCTCACACAAGGCGCCATCCCGGTTGCATGACAACGCAGCCCCCAGCTTCTCCGCGCCGATATCGCGGTACATTTCGGCATAGCGACACCGGACGACATCGAAGGCCAGGGTATTCGCCGTCTGCTCCCGGGGCTCGATCTCCAGTGCGCCGCCTTCCTGCCACAATGGCAGGACGGCAGCGAAGGAGGCCAGATCGGTCTCGCCATCACTCGCGGCCAGTTGCTTGCCCGTTTCGTGGGCTAACTTGCGTGCAACCGAGCCCAGCAAATCCAGCGCCCGGGCCTCGCCAATCACCGGAACCATTTCATCGAACACAGCCTTGGCGAATTCCGCTTCAATGCGGCGGCGTTCCAACAGGGTCGTCATCCTGCATCCTCCCAAAATACGGTTACTCTTCCATCACCTAACCCATTGATATTCAACAAAATGTAGAC
>JAJFIE010000458.1 GCA_021775275.1 Rhodospirillales bacterium
CCATATGGGCATGGCGCTGGCTGATCTGGGCCGGTTTGACACGGCAAAGCAGCATTACCGGCAGGCCACCGATCTGGTTCCTGATCTGGGAGAGGCATGGCGCTGCCTGAGCGTTATCCATAAAATGGACGCAGACGATCCCCGGCTCGCCATCATGGAAAAGGCTTTCCATGCACCGGACACCGGGGACGAGGACCGCATGCATCTGGGCTTCGGTCTGGCCAAATTTTATGAGGATCAGGGCCGGTATGACGCGGCGTTTTCCTGCCTGTCGAGCGCCAACAGTCTGAAGCGCCAGAGCATCACCTATGATATCTCGAACACCACCGCGTTGGTCGACAGTATCCGGGAAACCTTCACGCCGGCGCTTTTCGACCAGCACGCCGGATCGGGCCGACAGGATCATACGCCGATCTTCATTCTGGGCATGCCGCGATCCGGAACAACGCTGGTCGAACAGATTGTCGCCAGCCACCCCACCGTCCATGGTGCGGGTGAGTTGCCCTATATGGAAGCCCTTATCAGTCGGGCGATCAATGAGCGGGGCCTGAAATTTCCCACGGGATTGAGGGATGCGGAAACCGGCATCTTTGACGTGCTGGCCGATGATTACCTGACCCATTTGCGGTCCCACAGTGCGGAGGCCGTCCACATCACGGATAAAATGCTGGGCAATTTCATGCTGATCGGCCTGATCCACCTGATGCTGCCCAATGCCCGTATCGTCCATGTGACCAGAGATCCCATGGACACCTGTTTTTCCATCTATTCAAGGCTGTTTGCAAAAACCCATCTGTATTCCTACGACCCGGAGGAACTGGTTGGCGTCTACACGCTATACCGCTCGCTGATGCAGCATTGGCGCACTGTCCTGCCGGGATGCATGCTTGAGATATCCTATGAATCCCTGATCGATGACCCTGAACAGGAAACCCGAAAGCTGCTGGACGGTTGCGGATTAAGCTTTCATGCCGATTGTCTGAATCCGCACAAAACCGAACGCTCAATCCTGACGGCCAGTAACTATCAGGTGCGCCAACCCATCAACAAGGCATCCGTTGCCCGGTGGCGGCATTTCGAGGGCCACCTCGGTTTTCTCCGCGAAATGCTTGCGACTGCCGGAATAGAATCTTAACCGGATATCAGCTTTTCCATGACCGCCCGCATGTCGGCTTCCGCCTTGTCTTGTTTGGCGTGGATGCCATCACTGACCACCTGTTTGCCGCCGACGAAGACGTCGCTGACGGGGTTGGCGTCACAGGCGAACAACCAGGCGTCGAGCAGGGCGTCACCGGAACGGCCCGCAAGCGGTGTGTTTTCCGTGTTCAGTACGATCAGGTCAGCACGGCGGCCCTCCGCAAGGACGCCGATGGGCCGGGCGCATGCGCGTGTGCCCCCGTTCAGCGCGGCCTCGTATAATGCGCGCCCGGTTGAACGTTCCGCGCCGCCCGCCAGCACCGTGCGCTGGCGGTGGATCAGGCGCTGGCCATATTCCAGCCAGCGTAATTCTTCCTTCATATTGACGGAGATATGGCTGTCGGAGCCGATGCCCCAGATGCCCCCCTGTTCGGCGAAACGCACGGCAGGGAAGATACCGTCGCCCAGATTGGCCTCTGTCGCCGGACACAGGCCCGCCACGGCGCCGGCTTTCGCCATGGCGTCGGTTTCTGCATCCGTCATGTGGGTGGCGTGGATCAGGCACCAGCGTTCGTCCACCGATTGATGATCGAGCAGCCATTCCACAGGGCGCTGGCCCGACCATGCGAGGCAGTCATCCACCTCTTTCATCTGTTCGGCGATGTGGATGTGGATCGGGGCCTTGGCGTCAAAACCGTTCAGGGCGTTGATAACGTCGCCCAGCAGTTCCGGTGTAACGGCGCGCAAACTGTGGGGTGCGATACCGATGCGGACGTGTGGGTTGTCCGCGTTTTCCGCATACAGCGCCGAAACGATCTGGATGAAGCCGTCCGCATTGTTGAGGAACCGGCGTTGACCGTCCGTCGGCGTTTGCCCGCCAAAACCACCATGATTGTAGAGCACCGGAAGCTGGGTAATGCCGATCCCGGCGCGGGCGGCGGCGGCGATGGTGCGCCGCGATGTCTCGGCCCGGTCATCATAGGGCGCGCCATCCGGATTATGATGCACGTAATGGAATTCGGCGACCGACGTGTAGCCAGCCTTCAGCATATCCACATACAGCTTGAAGGCGATGGTTTCTATCTGATCAGGTGTCAGGGCGTCCAGAAAACCATACATGACCTGCCGCCATGTCCAGAAGCTGTCCGGTTCACCATCATCACGCGCCGGGCCGGAAACCTCGCCCAGTCCGGCCATGGCGCGTTGAAACGCATGGCTGTGCAAATTTGGCATGCCGGGCAATGCTGCGCCGGGAATGACGACGGTTTCAGACGGGTTGCTATCGGCGATAACCTGCCCGATTGTGCCGTCCGGGCTGACCGTGACGGAAACGTTATTGGCCCACCCGTCGGGCAGCAATGCAGTTTCGAAATGAAGCGTGGTCATGGGCGTATGGGGTTCCTAGAATGCTGAATATTATGGCTGATCAAAATATATCATACCCTACATTTTCCGCTCGGTGGAGAAAGGTCTTCTGACGGCATGAATCCCGTTGATCTCGACATTTTGATCCTCAATGCGCGGCTCGCCACCATGGCGGGCGACGCCGATGATCCGTTGGGCAGAATT
>JAJFIE010000459.1 GCA_021775275.1 Rhodospirillales bacterium
CAATCCCGGCCAGAGCACAGGCTCGACGTTGAGAATGACTTCTTTCATTTATGGCCCAGTCCACGGCTTTTCTCCTCGAACCAGGCCTCAGAAGTTTTTTCCAAGCATTTCCTTCAAGGTCGAGTTATCGAGCATCTGTTCCACCAGTAACTTCTTCAGCTTGCGGTTCTCATCCTCAAGGCTCTTCAGTCGTCTGGCATCAGACACTTCCATACCGCCATACCTGGATCGCCATGGCAAGTTCCCCATGAGTTTTACAGGAGAAGTCCGCCTGGCGTTCGGATTTAAAGGAAAATCAACCCGCGAAAGCTCGGGAATCCGGGCTAACGCGCTGCAATATGGCGCGGTATTGGCGAACCGTGCACCAGCAAGGCATTTTTAGAGGCGCCCTTGTATAATTTTTCTAACCATCGATGGTAAGACGACACTGGTTGCACAACCACGGGGGAAGCAATGCTCCTCACTATGAATTGTACGTTAAGCCAAATTTAGAACAGAGTTGCATTTCTAATATTGGCACATATGAATTAATACATACTCAAAACGACTTTTCCTATCATACCGCCCTTTTCCAGACGAGCATGGGCGTCTGAAGCATTTTCCAAGGGATAAGTTTCGGCGATTTGAACTTTGATCCGACCTTCTTCCAGCCATTGCATGGCGCGACGGACTATAGCGCCTTGGCGACGTCGTTCATTATCAAGGCCTAACCACATTGGCGTCAGCATCATCACGTTGTGGATGGAGAGGTTGTTATTGTATGCCGTTCCATCTTCCAAATCACCCGGCGTGCCCATCAGGGTAACAATGCGCCCGTATGGCACCATGGCGTGCAGAGTCTGCTGAAAGGTCTCTGGCCCAGCATTATCAAAGGCGACATCAAGGCCTACTCCGTCGGTCCATTCGCGAGCCGCCACGGCAAAATCATTCTCACGATAATTGATAGCAATCTCGGCACCAAGTCCGCGAACCACATCGGCCTTTTCGGCGCTACTGATAGTCGCAGCAACGCGGGCACCTAGTTCACGAGCAACCTGGATCGCAATCTGACCCGTACCTCCGGCTCCACCATGGACCAGAACATTTTCCCCCGGCTTTACCATGGCGCGCTCCGACAAAGCTTCCCATACCGTAATGAATACCAGAGGCAGGGCGGCGGCCGTGACCATATCGACAGAACTTGGCACTTGGGCTAACAACCATTCCGGCACCACAGCATAACGGGCATAGGTTCCCGGATCACCGCCAACACCACCATTACAGAAGCACACCCGGTCACCGATACTTACGGAAGTGACATCAACTCCGATGGCTTCCACAACGCCCGCGCCATCATGTCCCAGAATAGTCCCCGGCCCATCACCCAAATAAGTGCCGAGTGCCCGGAAGAATGTATCTGCAGGATTGACCCCCGCGGCTTCCATACGGACAAGAACATCATTGCTCTTGCCCGGCCATGGCAACTGCACCTCCTGAATTTCCAAGACATTCGGTCCGCCGGTTTCACGCATCACGACAGCATCGCAGGTGAATGACATGTTATATTATCTCCTATCTTTTTCGGGGTAATTCTGGGGGCAGAGCTAAGATGTATGTTGTTTGCCGGCAGGAAATAACGCCCGATGAACAAGGCCGTGAAAGTGATGCACAGCGTGTTCGCTTACTGACGAGCGCGCAGCATCAATCATAAATCGGCCTTGATGATAGCCCAATGAATGTAGACCTCGTTGCACGTCCTCGACCAAATTTACATCCTCTGGCCCCAGTACATCCCGAAAATACGCTAGCGCATCGCTCTCGGTTTCTGTGGGGGCTCCCTTCACGGCGTGATATATAAACATTTGGCGGGTTTCTTCCGCCCCCAACGGAAGAAAAGAAAAAGTCGCAATGCCTGGCGTGCCCGGGAATTTCACGAATGCAAGGGCGGGCCATAGGTAGAAAGCAAAAAAGTTAGCATCGTCCTCAACAACGAAATTATAAGCCGTATTGGTTGCGCGGCATTGGCCGCTCTGGACAGACCAGTGGCTATTGGTTTCAACTTTGTAGGTGCCCATATCTACGAGATCGACGAAGGCCTTGTGTGTGGCCGAACAGTGATAGCATTCAAGAAAATTATCGCCGACGTTCTTCCAGTTTCCTTTGATGTCGAAAAGTACCGCGTCGGTGGGAGCAAGTTCGGGTATCGCGGGGCAGTGGTCACACAACCACAATTCTGCGCCAGGATAAACCTCGGCCATGGCTGGTGCCTCAGCATTGAGATTGACAAAAATGAATCCGGCGAAAAGCTCGACACGAATTGAGGCCAGGCCAAAACATGCTTTATCAAAGTTCTTTACCTGTTCGCTGTTTGGTGCAGCGCGCAAGGTTCCAGCATGATCGTAGCTCCAGTTATGATAAGGGCAAACGATCAGTTTTTTTGCTCGACCTTTTCCCTTTAACAACGAGTGACCGCGATGCTGGCACGTATTAAAGAAGGCGTGAAGGTTGCCGTCAGAGCCGCAGATGACAAATATACCCTGCCCCGCTATCTCCGCGGTCAGGTAATCGCCCTCTCTCTCAAGCTCTGATGAATGGCCAACGTGACACCATGATTTCCAAAAAATGATGTGTTTTTCGTTCTCAAATGTTGCGGAGTCATGGTACACCCATCCAGGTAGGGTATAGGAAAATTCAGGTTTGTCGTCGAATAGATCAATCGACTTGTCCGGACGTTTGAATACCTGTTCCATCCCAAATTTCCAAAATGTTGTTATGACCAAAACTGACAATATCCTATTATTACCTCTTGTAAAATAAAGCTACCTCCATAGTCAGCGACCTGCCAATACAGCTCCTATTGGCCATTCTCGGAAGTTGCCGTATGCGGGCCTCGAATTGCTGGTTGGGTCAATGAACGGTCCTCAGCGGTTGCCAAATGCTCATCCACTATGCCATCAACAGCGGAATTTCATAATTCTCATCACTTGAAGCTCCTGTGTCGGAAAAATTTGACAATGCAGAAATTTCAACGCCCGGTTACGATCTCAGATTCTATCTCCAGGCCAACCGGGTTTCGAATTTGCCAAAATAACAAAACAAAATTCTCTAGAAATATCAGTCGATTGCAAATCCGTACCAAATAGGTGCAGTCAACAGCTTTGGAGAGAATGGGCGGAGAGAGAGTAAATTCAGGGTGAGACGCCAAATGGGCAGTCAACAGCTTTGCAATTGAAAGCTCGCAGAGTCTGGGGTTTTAGCCATCTCAAGCGCGGCAGGAGAGAGTTGGGAAAAGAAAAATGGCGGAGGGAAGGAACCTCGATTTGAACCGTCTCCTCGTAGCCGTGAGTATAGCAGTGAAATCCTAAGTAGCCTCTGAGATGATTTTGTTACTCATTGCTCACATTTCTATTTCATAGACCTTGTTTCCATCCGAAACGTCCTGGATCATATCGATCCGATTGCCATCCCAGTGATAGGTGATATGGCGACCCTGGATTGGTATTCCCATGACATTCGGGAGGAAGGCGGCAAAGCACTCTCCCCCCCTGTGACGGACACTGGGATAAACGATACCATTGTCGCCTTCATCTCTGGTCGTTCGGGCAAAAGCTTGTGATAACGAATAATCGTCTGGAGCAAGCAGATCATCAAATCCATCACCTCTGATATCGACCAGGTCAGCGTCAATATCTCCAACCAATTCACGCATATCAGCGATCCAACCGGAAACCTCATTCGTGGCGGCACAGAACTGTCCCGTGTGGTGTAGGGTCTCGAACAAGGCCGTCTCGTATTCATTAGCTCCATAAAACGCACCATAAGTACCGTCATGAAAACGGCCTGGTTTATCCGGACTGGCATGAACAAAGGGAGCCATGACGTAAGATGCTCCCGCTCCACTGACCCTATGCTCGGGTGG
>JAJFIE010000460.1 GCA_021775275.1 Rhodospirillales bacterium
AGGAGTCCGCCAAAAACACCGGAAAACACTGAAAAACAGCCAAAAAGGAAAACATTCCGGCCACAACCGGACCTCCATGACCTAATGTCTTGAGCGGAAAGGCAAAACCTCTTCTCTGTTTTAATTACGCAAAACGCTCTAGCCTTTTGCGCTCATGCCATTCTGGGAAATGAGACCTTTATCATTGAGGATGCGAGCAAAGATGACCGGTTTGCAGACAATCCCCTTGTCGCCTCGGACCCACGGATCAGATTTTATGCAGGGGCGCCGTTAACGACACCTGAAGGCGTTAATCTCGGCACGCTCTGCGCCATCGACCGTCATCCCCGTAAACTCTCTGAAAATCATCGCCGACTTCTCGAGGACCTGGCGCATCTGGTTGTCGACGAAATGGAATTAAGACTGGGCCTGCAAAAGGCGATGCACCAACTCGCGGAGGAAACACGGTTAAGGGCAATGCATGATGAGTTCATCGCAACGGTCAGCCATGAACTCAGAACCCCCCTGACATCAATCAAGGGAAGCCTGGGATTGCTCGAGCACGGGGTGGCCGGAGACCTGCCGGAGACGGCTCAGGAGATGCTGGCCATCGCCAGTCGGAATTCCGATAACCTGTTGCGCCTCATCAATGATCTTCTTGATTTCCAGAAAATGGAATCCGGCAAGATGAAATTTGGTTTTACAGCAATCGCCGCCGATGAGTTGCTCAACAATACATGCGAAAATCTGAAAGGATACGCCGCCAAAAATAATGTAACCCTTGATATAATTTGTAACAGCGCCCCCAGCATTACAGGCGATTCCGCGAAGCTTGATCAGGCGCTCACAAACCTGATCTCCAATGCGGTCAAATTCTCGCCTTTCAATGGCGTTGTAACGATCAAACTTCAGGAGATCGACGACACTGTATGCTTTGATGTTATAGATCGGGGGCCCGGTATTCCGGAGCAATTCCAGTCAAGGTTGTTTGACAAATTCTCCCAGGCGGACAGCCTGAATGACGCCAGGGGAACAGGCCTGGGTTTGGCGATTACGAAAGTCATCGTCGACGCTCACAACGGCAGCATCAGTTTTGATACGGCGTACGATACCGGAACGACTTTCCGTATGATCATCCCCAAACAGCAATCCTTTGTTCGCCTTTGAATTCGGCTGTCCCAAACCTTTGCTGCCATCGCCCCTGATTAGGCGTACACTGTACAGGTAACAGGAGGTGACGTTACCATGACGGCTATCCGCCCCCCTGCCGTTGCAGGTACATTTTACCCCGGATCAGCGGTTGAACTGAATGCCGTTGTGCGTGATTTTATGGATCATGCACCAACAACCAAGTCACCCGTTCCAAAGGCCATCATCGCACCCCATGCGGGATACCGGTACTCCGGCGCCATTGCTGCGGCGGCCTATGCGCGGTTGAAACCTGCCCATGATGTGATTACCCGGGTGATCCTTCTTGGCCCCTGCCACCGGGTTGCGGTCAAGGGGTTGGCGGCGCCCAGCGTTGATGCCTTCTCCACGCCTCTCGGCAATATCCCCCTGGACCGCAGCGCCATTGCCGCCATCAGTTCCATGCCACAGGTTAGCGAGTTTGATGCGACCCACGCGGAGGAGCATAGCCTGGAAGTCCACCTGCCGTTCCTGCAAGCGATCCTGGATGACTTCATGCTGGTTCCGCTGGTGGTGGGCGATGCGAGCAACGCCGAGGTTGCGGCCGTGCTCGACGCACTCTGGGGCGGCGACGAGACCGTGATCGTCATCAGTTCCGACCTGAGCCACTTTCTGGATTACGACGCGGCCCGCGAAATCGACCAACGGACCTGTGACGCCATCGAACATCTTGATCCGGACGCTATCGGACGAGAACAGGCCTGCGGGCGCATCCCTGTCAAAGGCCTCCTCAGTCTCGCCGCGAAACGAAACATGCGGGTTGAGACCATTGATCTCAAAA
This sequence comes from Rhodospirillales bacterium, assembly GCA_021775275.1. Classification (GTDB taxonomy): domain Bacteria; phylum Pseudomonadota; class Alphaproteobacteria; order Rhodospirillales; family Casp-alpha2; genus JAJFIE01. The sequence continues at coordinate 1,949 of JAJFIE010000460.1, forward strand.
ACTCGGGTGACACGGCAGGAACAAAAGATCGTGTGGTCGGCTATGGCGCGTGGGTGTTTGAGGAAACCGGTGCCCATAAGGATGTGGAAACTAGCGATGCGGCGGCGGATAATGAAACGGGTACGGACTTTGAAGCGGCGACCACGGCCTTGCTGGAAAGGCACGGATCATTATTGCTGAAACTGGCCGGGGCATCCATTGAACATGGCCTGGCGCGAAATAACCCGGTGAATGTGGACGTCAGCACGTTTCCTGACGACCTTCAACAGAACGGCGCCTGTTTTGTGACACTCTATAAAAATGACCGCCTGCGCGGCTGCATTGGCTCGCCGGAAGCCCATCGTCCACTGATCACCGATGTTGTGCAGAATGCCTATCGTGCAGCGTTCCACGATCCACGCTTTCCCAATCTGACGGCGGATGAAATACCTGATCTGCACCTTTCCATATCCGTCCTTAGTCCGGCATCGCCCATGTCCATCAGGAACGAAGATGATTTGCTGGCGCAACTGCGCCCCGGCGTGGATGGCTTGATCATCATGGACGGGGAGCGGCGCGCGTTGTTCCTGCCATCAGTGTGGGAACAGCTGCCCAGGCCCAAAGATTTTCTCACGCGGCTAAAACTGAAGGCCGGCATGACGGCTGATCATTGGTCCGATGGTTTTCAGGCACACCGTTTTATCACGGGCGAGGTCAAGCAATCCCAGCTACCGGACCCCGAGAGCATCTGGAAACAGGCTGGCGACTGACCCGTTATTTGCCATTTGCGTTGTGATTAATCAGCATTTCCTATGCACAATCGACAATACTTTCCACGCGCCGTCGCACGCAAGGGGTGTAGGCCATGTCGGTCTGAAGGATATGGTCTTGCAGCCAGTGGATCAGAAAACCCATAAAATCTTTCATGTCGAATGCTTCCGGATGGTGTTCATAGGACTGCCTGTACGTCTCCAGTTGGTTCTGTAATTTTCGGTGTGTCGCCATATGATTTTCCAGGTCGGGATAGTTACAGACGCTTAAAAGACCTTCTTCACGGGCAAAATGATAGCTGACGTAATCGACAAGCGCCTCAATGGTGGCTTTTACGGACTCTTCGGCAGAGCCCGTCTCAACCCGGTCATAAAGGTCATTGATCAGCGCAAACAACATTTGGTGTTCCTTATCAATATCGGGAATTCCAGTGTTGTAACTGTCTGACCACTCGATGAACGGCACAGCTCACCTCCCTGTATCTGCCACCCTCCATGGTACGCCCATAGGCTGCGAACCGGGCAAACGCCGAGTAGCTACATGGATAGTGCCAAACTTGTCAATTTTGCGAATTGATCAAGATCATGTTTGAACAGAAATAATTCGCTAAAATCGTACCACTTGCTTTTGGTGATGGCCGGAAGCAAAAAAATTCTGATGCCCGGGATCATCGCCCGAAAGGAGGTCATAATGACCAAGAAGCAAAAGCAGCAAAATAAGGCGGCATCCGACCAACTCGTCGGGGACATGGTATCCGATATCGGGGCTGACAAAACCAGAATCCCGAACAAGATTTACGAACAGGAACTCGCCAAGCTGCAAATCGAACTGGTCAAACTGCAAGAATGGGTAAAAGCCACAGGCCTCAAGGTGGTTGTTTTGTTCGAAGGCCGGGACGCCGCAGGCAAGGGCGGCACCATCAAGCGGATTACCCAATCCCTGAACCCGCGTGTCTGCCGAGTGGTCGCACTTGGCACACCAACGGAACGTGACAAGACACAATGGTATTTCCAGCGTTATGTGCCGCATTTGCCGGCCGCTGGCGAGATCGTGTTGTTTGATCGCAGTTGGTACAATCGCGCCGGCGTCGAGCGTGTCATGGGGTTCTGCACGGAACAGGAATACGAGGAATTCATGCGCTCATGCCCCGAGTTCGAACGCATGCTGGTGCGTTCAGGGGTCATACTCATCAAATATTGGTTCTCGGTCAGCGACGCGGAACAGGAACGCCGTTTCCAACGGCGCATCACTGACCCTACCAAACACTGGAAACTGAGCCCTATGGATCTGGAATCCCGGCGGCGTTGGGTCGATTATTCCAAGGCCAAGGACATCATGTTCGCACATACGGACATCAAGCAGGCCCCATGGTATGTGGTCGAAGCGGACGTCAAGAAACGGGCGCGGCTGAACTGCATCAAACACTTTCTCAGCCTTATTCCCTACGAGGATTTGACCCCGGAGCCGGTCGTACTGCCACCGCGAACCATCGACAGTGGCTATGTACGCCCACCAAAGGATGACCAGAACCTGGTGCCAGATCAGTACTAGCAGGCTGCTGAAAAAGTCGGTCTCTGCACTGCTAGAGTATCCGTATTGACTTCTCCTCTCTCGCGGCGGATTTTCAGCGCCTGATCGCCAGAACCAATTCAAACCGGGAAGGACTCTGCCTTGGGCACCTCTGTTGATGTGGAATTGATGATGCAGGTTGCAGACATCACGCGCCGCGCCGGTGCGGAAATCATGAAGATTTACGCAACTGATTTCGATGTGGAGACCAAAGATGATCGGTCACCGGTCACGGCGGCGGACACGGCGGCGGAAAACATTATCCTGCCCGCGTTACAGAACGAACTGCCCCTGTCATTCCCGATTATCAGCGAAGAAGCCGCTTCCGGGGGAAACATCCCGGATATAGAGGGCTCCCCTTTCTGGCTGGTCGATCCTTTGGATGGCACCAAGGAGTTTATCAGTCGAAATGGCGACTTTACGGTCAATATTGGCCTGATCGAGGACGGTACTCCCATCCTTGGCGCTGTCTATGCGCCGGTTCATGACACCATTTACATTGGTGGTGCGCCGGGGGCATTCGTGAATATCAAGGGTTCAGGCTACACAGCGATTTCCTGTCGGGCATTTCCTGATATTGGTCTTACTGCCCTGGTCAGCCGGTCCCATCGTTCGCCGGAGACTGATACCTATCTGGAACGCTTTACGATTGCCGAAGATATTTCTGCGGGTAGTTCCCTTAAGTTTTGCCGGATCGCCGAAGGCGAGGCCGATCTCTATCCTCGCCTCGGTCGGACTATGGAATGGGATACCGCCGCCGCCCACGGCGTTCTGAAGTTCGCCGGCGGGCATGTGGAAACGTTGGATGGCAAACCGCTCGGCTATGGCAAACCGGGGCTCGATAACCCACATTTTGTCGCCTACGGTGACGGCGAAATACCAGCCGGGTAATACCGGGGAGCCGTAATAAGACCATGGCAACAGAACGACCACTTATTCTTGAACCAAACCATTCCGGTTTGCACATTGCCGCCGAGACGCTACGGCGAGGCGGGCTCGTGGCATTCCCGACGGAAACGGTCTACGGACT
>JAJFIE010000047.1 GCA_021775275.1 Rhodospirillales bacterium
GGCGCAGCCGGAGAGGAAGAGTGGCCACTTCTGCTGAGTGACGTCACGCACGACTGGCGCGGTGAGGATTTGGATCCGGCACGTATCGTTGCCCTGTGGCGTGGCGCGTTGGAGGCGCCCGCCGCCGAAGCGGCGATCATCGGGACAGCCGCAATTGCCCTCCGTACTTTGGACCATACCGACAGTACTGCAAAAGCCGACGACATGGCCGCCGCAATGTGGCAGGATCGCCCGCGCGACAGGTTCTGAGAAAACAGAAAATTGTTCTGTGGCGGAGCCAAATCCGGGGAGTGCGGGCCATGAGAATCAGCAATCTCGATGATATCGTCGAAGCCGGGCTTTGTGCTGGATGTGGTATTTGTGAAAGTATCGCCGGGCGGGATGTCGTGGAGATGGATTTGACCCGTGACGGTCGTATTCGGCCCCGCACCAAGGCATCGCTGGATCACGGAACCTTTCAGCAAATTATGCAGGTATGCCCCGGTGTAACGGTGACGGGGCCGGCAAAAGGTCAGGCAGGGCCATCGGGGGCGATGCACGGCGTATTTGGGCCCATGGCATCCCTGAACCGTGGCTGGGCAAGTGATGAAAATACCCGTTTTCATGCCGCTGCGGGTGGTGCGTTGACCGCTCTGGGCATCTATCTTGTGCGTAGTGGCAAGGTGGATACAGTCCTTCATATCAAGGCATCCGAAACCAATCCGATCCTGAGCGATGCCTGGATCAGCACCACGGAACAGGATGTCTTTGATGGCGCACAGTCCCGCTATGGGCCGGGTGCTTCACTGACCCATGTTCACAAGTTGCTGGATGAAGGGCGTATCTTTGCGGTGATTGGCAAGCCGTGCGATATCGCCGCCATCCGCAATCTGGGGCGGGTGGATGACCGGGTGGAAACGCAGATACCTTACTGTCTGACCATTTTTTGCGGCGGCACCATGAGCCTCAACATGCTCAATCGCATGCCGGAATATTTTGGCGCTGCCCCTGAAGACCTCAACCTGTTTCGGTATCGCGGCGAAGGCTGGCCCGGCACGACGCATATGGAAACAAAGGATGGACGATCATTCGATCTGACCTACGACGAAAGCTGGTATGGAGAGGATGTTCCGTGGACATATGATCTACAGTTCCGCTGTAAAATTTGCCCCGACGCGATTGGAGAGCTGGCGGATGTATCATGTCCCGACGGATGGATCATGGAGAACGGTGAGCCGTTGCATGAAGAAGCCCCCGGCGCAAATCTGATCATCGGCAGAACGCCAAAGGGCGCGGAACTGGTGCGTGAGGCCGAAGCCGCAGGTGCGCTTACGCTGGAACCTTATGCTCTGGCGGATTTTGAGATCATGCACCGTGATCACAAACCCCGAAAAACCGGTTGGCCCGGACGTATGCTGGGCTTGCGCCTTGCCGGACAACCTGCCATGCAGGTTCGGGGGTACCGAAGGCTGGCAGCCTTGATGGCGGCGGGACCGAGGTACTTCCTGGCATCGCTGTTTGGCGGATTGCGCCGCGCTCGTGCGGGCCTTAACAGGGAAGCCGGATTCCGGAACTGACAGTTAACCGAAGGCAGAAACACTGTGACGCATAACCCGATTTATATCATTGATGGACTGCAATACTGCCGCTGGGACCGGGGCGTATTCGAGCAAATGCGCGAAGGCCGGGTGACGGCTGTCCATGTGACCATCGCATACTGGGAAAATTTCCGTGAAACCGTTGCCAACATGCAAACCTGGAACCGGATGTTTGAAGATCATAGTGATCTGATTTTGCATGCGCGGTCCGCTGGCGATGTGCGGGATGCTGCGGCACAGGACAAGACGGCGATTATTTTCGGATTTCAGAACTGCTCGCCTATGGAAGACGACCTGGGCCTTATTGAGGTTCTCTATGATCTCGGCGCACGGTTCATGCAGTTGAGCTACAACAACCAGAGCCTGCTGGCCACCGGATGTTATGAAGCCGACGATCCCGGTATTACCCGGTTCGGCAAGCAGGCGATCAGGGAAATGAACCGCCTCGGGCTGGTTATCGACATGTCGCACAGCGCCGAGCGCTCCACCCTTGACGCCATTGATCTGTCTGAGCGGCCCATAGCCATCACCCATGCAAATCCGTCGTTCTGGGAACCCGCATTGCGCAACAAGTCGGACAGGGTTCTGAAGGCATTGGCTGAAAGCGGCGGCATAATCGGGTTCAGCCTGTATCCATTCCACCTCAAGGGGAACTCCGATTGCACATTGGAGGATTTCTGCACCATGGCCGCCCGGGCGGCGGAGGAAATAGGCGTGGATCACATCGGTATCGGATCTGATCTGTGTCAGGGGCATGATGACTCCGTGGTGGCATGGATGCGCAATGGGCGGTGGACACGCGATACGGATTTTGGTGAAGGAAGCAAAAGCAAACCGGGCTGGCCGGACCCCGTACCCTGGTTCAAGGATAATCGGGATTTTGGCAACGTTACCCAAGGGTTACTGGATGTTGGTTTCGATACCGAAGATGTGGACAAGATCATGGGTCTGAACTGGCTGCATTTCTTTGAAGAATCGTTTTCTGCTCATGGTGGGTGAGGAGCGGCATAAATGAACAGCATATCTTCGTCCGAACTTAACCTGCGTCCGCCTGAACAGGTCATGACATCGGCGCGAATTGGCGCGTTTCACCCCACGCGCATCAGCTTTGTCCGCTCTCTCATCCGGCGTATGGCGCGCGAGAACTGGCGTATTGAACGGCCGGTGTTCGATCTCTCGGACGAAGGATATGGCACGGCCGTTTATCGGGTAGTGACGCCAATAGGCCCTGTCAGTCTTGTGTGCTTTTCCAATGAACTGGATGCCGCAGACCGGACCGACCGGGTTATTGCGGAACGATGGGATACGGCGTTCGTGCTGGTCGCGGGTGATGCAGATGCCGCTACCATCGAGCGATTGCAACAGAATGCACCGTTGCAGGAAGCCGGACGGTTTCAACCCGGCGATATGGTGCTCAGTCGCGCTAACAAGAGCATGCGTCTGTTTTCCCATTTTGCCGACCGTCTGTCGGAGGGGCGGCAACCGGACATAGGTCAGGCGTTGAGCGTCGGCTATCTCATGCGGACGACGGCGGTCTATGGCAATGGTAAACTGGGCATGTCAGATCTCGCCCATGTTTTCTCTGGCGGAATATTTCACAGGCCTTATGAGGCCGAGATGCTGGCAGTTTATCTGATCCGCCTGTTCTCGTTTGATTTGATTGATCACATCGCCAGGTGCCAGAACCCGGACAAGGCTGTGGCGCTGGACGCCGAGATCAAACGCGCTCTTGGTGTCGGGAATGCAACGGGCTTGGGCATGGCGCCCTTCCTGCTGGGCCATCCGACATTGTTCAATAACTGGATTATGGCGCGGGAAACGGCGCTGGCGCGGGTCCGTGCCGTAGAAACAGCAGATGCCGCCACCTGTGACCGCTTCCGTGTGTTATTGGAACGCACGTTGCTTTATGCGCAGCAATGGCACACGGATGATAAGCCACAGATGGCGGAAATCGAAATCCTGCGCCGGGAACTGAGCACACTGCTTGATCGTTTGGATGGGGATGACAGCCTGATTGCCGGGGATTTTCCGTGGAACCGGCTGATCGGTGAAGCCGAGGATAACGGCAGTCTGGAATATCAGGAAATGCTTATCAGCGTGGTCATCGAGTTGTATCCTGATCTGGTGGATACGCTGGAAGACAGCATGGGGTCGGACGAGCGGACGCTGACCAATCCGGCGATGACCCTTGGTGACCTGAAAACCCTGATCGAAACAGCCTATGACTGGGCCTTGGGCGAGGATTACAGTACTCCGACGGCGCAACACTATTTCTGGTATAGATCCGAGGAGAAGGAAGAACCACGACTGGGCGAACGTTGGTCAGAACCCGGGTCCGGTCTGGAAACACCCATTGGCGTGGCGCGTGACGTGGCGGCGCTGCACGATGCCCTGGCGACTCGCTCCAAAGACGACCGCGACGCCACCAATGTCGCCTCGTTCCTTATTGCCGAACCTCACTGGCGGCGGATTGTCACCCGTGTCCAGACACTGGCCGCGCACCCATATGCGGAAATCCGCGACAACCTGCTGGGAATCAAATGTCATCCCATTGATTTGCTGCGCTGCAAGCTGAGCCTGTTTGGGGCCAGCAGATATGATCCCAAGTCCGATCGCTGGACGCGGGTCAATTTCTTTCAAGGCGCGCCTCTGCCGGACCAGTTCGACGATCTAAACGCCATGGACTGGTCCTTCCCGGTGTTTGATCTGGAAAGCGGAGAGACATGATGCGGGCGTCGCTTTTTGAAGTATGGAAGCTTGCCCAGCGCACCCTTGAAGCGGCAAGTGTTCCCGATGGGCATGACCGTGAAGGCGCGTTCGCCGTTCAATGGCTCAGCGGGCGCGGATTTCCCGGCTTTGAGATGTTCGGCGAGGCAAGACCGGAAACCGCCAGCATCTGGAGCCTTGCCATGGCGGGCGAAACCGAGTTGCAGGCGGCTGGCAGCCCGCTTGTTTCATCCGGCGCGGACGTTATCGATTTTTGCGCTGCGGCGGCAATGACGGCGGAACAGGGAACGGCGAGCGTTATCGTTCGTGGCGCCCGCGGCCCTCTATTCCTGCTTCCCTTCGCTGCCCGTCGTTGCCTGAACAGAGGCGCCTTTCGTCTCCTCTGGTCAGGCGGTGACGGAATTGAGTTTAACGCAGTTGTGGCCGGGGCCGAGGCTATCTGGCTCGATGTCTCCACAGCAGACGAACAGGGGCTTTATCAAATGAGCACACCCACCGATATCACTGTCATTTTCGATAGTGACGGTGCGGCGTTGAGGGCTGGTGACGGCGCACCAGTTGATGCTTTACTGAACCCGGAGACACTAAAAGCCCGCCGACAGAACTGTCTTGCCCAAGGGGTTGAGATTGCGCCACAGTTGTGGGACAGAATGGCTACGGCGGCGCGCGCCGTGCTGGTTCCGGCAACCGAGCAATCACGCAAACTTGGCGCCGGTGGCGGCGA
>JAJFIE010000461.1 GCA_021775275.1 Rhodospirillales bacterium
GTCTAACGAAAGAGGCTGACCATCCATGAGTGATCTACAGGACTATCTGAACGACCCGGCACGCGACGCCCTTGTCGCGCAAGTGCGAAAGAAGATCGATGCGCTGGGTATCGACGCCATTTATTATCAGTATGTCTCGATCACCGGCCGGATCATGGGCAAGACCATCCCGGCGAAACACTGGGAGCGCCACGCCAAAGAAGGCATGCAGACCTGGATCGGCGGCATCACCAACGTGTTTGCCGACAAGGAAGGCAACCTGATCGGATTCCCGCCGAATGCCTCCGAGCTGCTGGCCCTGCCGGATCCGGATACGTTCTGCCAGTTGCCGTGGAACAAGCGGTTGGCGCGGGTGTTCTGCACGGTTTTCTTCAGCCGTGAAGACCCGGCGCGGCCCGAGGAGTTCCTCGATTCCGATACACGCGGCAACCTGCGGCGTATTCACAAACAATTCCAGGACGACCACGGCCTGAAGCTGCGCGTCGGCTGCGAGCCGGAAATGCTGTGGCTGAAACCGGGTGACGACAAGGCGCCCTATTACGGCACCACAAAACCCTACGCCTACCACATCGATCAGTTCGAACAGCTCTCGGATGTCTGGCTGCGGGTCTACGACTACGCCGTGGCCATGGGCTTCGACATGATCCAGGGCGACCACGAGGACGCGCCGGGCCAGATCGAACTGAACTTCCAGTACGACGATGCGCTGCGCACCAGTGACCGGGTGACCACCTACCGCCAGATTTGCGCCCAGGTCGCCCGCGAATTCGGCCTCATCGCCGTGTTCATGTCCAAGCCCTACATGGGCATGCCCGCCAACGGGTGCCATCACAATATCTCCCTGTGGAGCGGGGGGGATGACTCTGTCGTCTCCCTCGTTGATGATCCGCAACCCGGTATGGATGAGGTCTTCTCCTATGCCTCCGGCGGCGCCAATGAGTTCCGCGACCCAAAAGAGGCGTGGTTGCCGGCCGACATTGGCAAATGGTCTCTCGGCGGCATGCTGACGCACCTCGACGCCCTGGTCGCAGTCGGCGCGTCTACCGTAAACTCCTACCGCCGCCTCAATGACACGGGCATGTGGGCCCCGGTTGGGCATAGCTGGGGGCTGCAAAACCGCTCGTGCGCAATCCGGGTTTCCAGCCCGGACCGGTTCGAATTCCGTTGTGTTGATTCCATGGTGAATCCTTATCTGATGCAGTGCGCGTTGCTGCGATCCTTCGATGACGGCATCCGCAACAAAATCGATCCGGGCCCGCCGGAAGAACGCAACTTCGTCGATGTGGTTGCGTCGGGCGAAGAGGTAAAGCGCATACCAACGACACTGCGTGACGCCCTCGATGCACTGGCGGCGGACGACGTCATTAAAACTGCGTTGCCCGGTGATTTCTACGATATCTACGACTGGTACAAGCGCGATGAGTGGAACAAGTTCATTTGGGAAACATCCGACTGGGATGTGAAAACCTATCTCGACTGCCTGCCATAAGTGAGAAAACAGGAAGAGACCGCAGACCATGTTCAGTGTGACACAAGACCAGATCAACCAGTTCAATGAAGACGGTTTTCTTATCGTCGATCGTCTGATCGATGATGACACGGTGGAGACCCTGCGGGCCTGTTATGAGCGTCTGTTTTGTGGCGAGTTCGAAACCGGCGTCAGACCCGACGAAGTCAACTGGCAGCAAGAAACCGGTGATCCCAGCCTGTCGCGGCAGATTTGTAACGGCTGGAAAGCGGACCGTGATATTGCCGACGTGGTGCTGCGCGAGGATCTGGGAAAGGCGGTGGCCGAGCTTGGTGGCTGGCCCGGCGCACGGATCATGATCGACAATGTAATCTGGAAACCAACAGGCGCGCGGTCACTGGGGCATCATCAGGATAGCGCCTATCTGGACTGGTATTCGCCGTCAGATTTGCTGAGTTGCTGGATCGCCCTGGATGAAACCACGGCAGACGGCGGCACCATTGAATTCGTTCGTGGGTCCCATAAATGGAAACATTCTATGCCGGAAGGTGAGTTCCACGGGCCGGAGGAATACCGCAAGTACATGGAACTTGCTGCTGAGCGCGAAGGTGTCGAGCCTGAAATTGTCTATGTCGAGGTGCCAAAGGGCAGCGGCTCGTTTCATCATGGCTGGACCTGGCACGGCTCAGGCCCAAACAAGGCGGCGCGACCACGCCGGTCGTTGGTGTTGCACGCCATGCGCAGCGATACCGAGTACGTCCCGGCGCACTTGAGCGACGGCATGGGGCATGTCTACAGCCGCTACAAGCGCCTGGCCGATAACACCATTGATGAAAACTATTTTCCGGTTTTATGGCGCAACGATGGCTATCGGACACCGGGCATTGATGCCTATCTGGCTCGATGAGTAAACAGGGAAACCATGGGTAAGATCGAGAAACTCGAACAGGAACTGACGGCCCTTCGACAGGAAAACGGCATGTTGCGGAACTTCGTGGATGCCTCGAAGGATGCGCTGTTTTGTATCGAGTTCACGGAACCCGTTGATCTGACCGCGCCTGAATCGGAAATCATCCGTCAGGCGTTCGAGAATGAGAGTGTCTGGCGGATGTGCAATACCGCCATGGCGCGCCTGTACAGGCTGCCCGAGGAACTGGACTTCAATGCACAGAACGTACACTTCGTGTTTGTCCATAATCCCGAGAACGAGGAATTCGTCAGGACCCTGATTGGCGCAGAGTTCAACATCGATGGCGTGATCTCTCTGGATGAAGATTATTATGGCCGCGAGGTCTATATGGAAAACGACATCCGCGCCACCATCAAGGATGGCATGCTGCATCAGATGATGGGCGCCGTACGCAACGTCAGCCAGCAAAGAGTGCGCGAACAGGCGTTAACCGACAGGCTGAACGCCATGTCCAATGTGCTGAGCGCGATTCCCGACCCAATTCTGGTCGTTGACATGGATGGTGTGTTACAGGCGGCCAACCCGGCGCTGGAGTGGGAATTCGGCTGGCGTCTGGATGATGCCCTGGGGCAACCCGTGAGCGCCGTGATCACCTTCCCTGAAGGCTTCTCCCTGTCCGGGGATTTTCCGATCCTGGGTGCGGAGGGGCCTCGCCTGAGCGTTGATGTGTTAAATCCGAGCGGGCGGGTCCATCGATGCGAGGCCCACGTATCTTCCTTTGGCGATATGGACAATGAGAGGCGGATCGTCATTACATTACGCAGCGAGAAGATGCTGCGCCACATGATGTCGCATGAAAACACAGCGGAACGTGTGCCTGACGGCGCACATTCGGTCAGGCCGGGGTAACGTCTATGCAGTTCAAGGCCATCGAAATGGGAGCCGCGTCGTCGGGGATGGAGAACATCTCCAGCATTCTTGACGCCCCCGGCTTCGCCATGATCATGGACCGGATGACCGACGGCGTACTCGTGGTTGACGCGGATGGCATGGTGCGCGCGATCA
>JAJFIE010000462.1 GCA_021775275.1 Rhodospirillales bacterium
ACACTGGATATCGGCGGTGAAAAACCCGCGAAATCGCTGCTGGGTGGCATGGATGAGAAAGCGACAACTGCCCTCGGCTTGCGGGGTATTCGCCTGTCCCTCATCAACCCCGCCGTGCTGGAGACCCAGTTCCGGGCTATTTTGCGCGCCGCCTGCCATGGCGACGTCCGCATCCTGCTGCCCATGGTTTCCACGGTGAGCGAGATGCGCAGGGCGCGGGTGTTTTTGAAAAAAGCGGTGACCACCCTGAAACGCCGCAAGGCGAAACTGCCTGATCCCATGCCGCCATTGGGGTGTATGATTGAAGTGCCGGGCGCCGCGTTGGCGGCCGATGCGTTGGCCCAGGTGTCGGACTTCTTCGCCATCGGCTCCAATGACCTGACCATGTATACGCTTGCCGTTGATCGCGGCAATGAATATGTGGCTGATCTGTTTGACCCGCTTCATCCGGCAGTATTGCGCCTGATCCAGTTCTCCGCCGAGGCCGCGTACCGCAGCCGGATTCCTGTCAGCATCTGTGGTGAAATGGCCGGTGATCCACGCTTTACGGCGCTGTTGCTCGGCCTTGGATTTCGTGAACTTTCCATGACCGCGCTCAATATTCCCCGCGTCAAACAACGCATCCGCACCATCGATATGACCGCCGCCACCCGCCGCGCCGCCCAGATCATGGATCAGGTTGATCCGGGCCGTATTGCTACGCTACTGGATGATTTCAACGGATAGGGGCTTCACATGACGGCACCGAACCAACTTATCATCATGGCCGATGAATTCATGATGGGCGCAATGGGGTGCGCCAAAGAGCGAACGGGATACAACGTTGTCAAAACGCCTAATCTCGACCGTCTGGCGGCGCGGGGCGTGCACTTCACCAAAGCCTATACACCCGGTCCCATCTGTGTTCCGGCTCGGGCGGCGTTCCAGACCGGCCGGTATGTTCATCAGATTCGCCGATGGAGCAATGCGGAGCCCTATTATGGCGAGCCGGAAAGCTGGGGCCACTGGCTACGCGCCAGCGGACACCGGGCGGTGTCGGTCGGGAAGCTTCATTTCCGGTCGACAGAGGACGATAACGGGTTCGATCCTGAAATAGTGCCGCTTCATGTGAAGAACGGCATGGGCTGGGTTCCCGGACTGTTGCGCCGCGACCCGCTTCCCTTTGATGCCTCGGGCTTCGCCGCCGGTGTCGGGCGGGGTGGTTCCGACTATTCAGATTATGACCGGCGTATCTGTGATGCGGCGCGAAAATGGATCAGAGACGAAGGCGTTGCAAAAAACGAAAAGCCATGGAACCTGTTCGTGTCCTTCGTCAGCCCCCATTATCCGCTCAATGCGCCAGACGAATTTTTCGACCTCTATAACGATGCAGAGATCGAGATGCCGTTCTGCTATGGACCGGACGAGCGTCCGAAACACCCGGCGATACGCCACCTGACAAACTGGTCGGATTACGATCGGCATTTCAGAGACCACGCCCACGTTCTGGAGGCGCGACAGGCCTATTATGGGTTATGCTCCTATATCGATCATCTGGTGGGCGAACTTCTTGAAACGCTGGATGACAATGGCCTGCGCGACAGCACCATGATCATGTTTACCTCGGACCACGGCGAAATGCTGGGCAATCACGGCGTATGGACAAAAATGGTCATGTATGAGGATTCCGTCGGTATCCCCATGATCATGGCAGGGCCGGAGGTCCCCACAGGCAAGAGGGTCGAGACCCACGTATCGCTCATTGATATAGCCCCGACCATCATGCAATGCGCCAATGAGAATGCGCCGAACGATGTGACGCTTCCCGGCGCATCGCTGTTTGACATTGCCGCAGCGCCAAATGATCCCGACCGGACCGCTTTCAGCGAGTATCACGATGGCGGTTCCGATACCGGGTCCTTTATGGTGCGCTGGGGGGACTGGAAATATGTCCACTACGAAGGCTACGACGCGCCGCAGCTTTTTGATCTGGCGACCGACGCACAGGAGATCAACAATCTTGCCGACGACCCGAAACACGCCACCATGCTCGCCGAAGGCGACCGACGTTTACGCGAAATCTGTGATCCCACAGCCGTCAATAATCAGGCCTTCGCCGATCAGAACGCGATCATTGAAAAATATGGCGGCGTGGAAGGCATCCGCAACAACCCGGCCCTCCATTACGACCATACGCCGATTTCGGATGAGGCTGGTTAAGCGAAAAGTGCACCAAGGCGTTTACCCCTGCCCCCGTTCATGATAGGTAGCCCGCAACATATTCCGGCGCGATCGCGCCCCTGTTTTCTGCCCGTTTTTTGTATGGAGAATTCCCCCGATGAGCACGAACGAAGACTATCTTGTCGCCGATTTATCCCTGGCTGAATTTGGCCGCAAGGAAATCGATATCGCCGAATCCGAAATGCCCGGCCTGATGGCGACGCGGGAAGAATACGGCAAGTCCCAGCCCCTGAAAGGCGCGCGTATCGCGGGCTCGCTGCATATGACCATCCAGACCGCCGTGCTGATCCAGACCCTGGAAGCACTGGGGGCGGACGTGCGCTGGGCGTCATGCAACATCTATTCGACGCAGGACCATGCCGCTGCGGCCATCGCCGACGCCGGCACCCCGGTGTTCGCCACCAAGGGCGAAACCCTGGAAGAATACTGGGACTACGCGCACCGTATATTTGAATGGGCCGATGGCGGCACGCCGAACATGATCCTCGACGATGGCGGCGACGCGACCATGCTGATCTATCTGGGCGCACAGGCGGAAAGCGACCTCTCGGTGCTCGACAATCCGGGCAGCGAAGAAGCCGAGGTGATGTTCGCTTCCATCAAGGAACGCCTGAAGACCGACTCAACGTTCTATTCGCGCAATCTGACCGCCATCAAGGGTGTTACGGAAGAAACCACCACCGGCGTCCACCGCCTGTATGAAATGGAGCGCAATGGCTCGCTGCCGTTCCCGGCCATCAATGTGAACGACAGCGTCACCAAGTCCAAATTCGATAACAAGTACGGCTGCCGCGAAAGTCTGGTGGACGCCATCCGCCGCGCCACCGACGTGATGATGGCCGGCAAGGTTGGCGTGGTCTGTGGGTATGGCGATGTCGGCAAGGGCTCCGCCGACAGCCTGCGCAACGCCGGGTGCCGGGTTTTAGTCACCGAGGCCGATCCGATCTGCGCCTTGCAGGCCTGCATGGAAGGCTTCGAGGTGGTCACCATGGAAGAAGCCGCACCGCGCGGCGATATTTTCGTCACCACCACGGGCAACATCGACGTCATCACCGTCGATCACATGCGCAACATGAAAGACCGCGCCATCGTCAGCAACATCGGTCACTTCGATTCGGAAATTCAGATTGCGGCCCTGAAAAACCACAAATGGACCAACATCAAGCCACAGGTTGACGAGATCGAATTCCCCGACGGCAACCGCATCATC
>JAJFIE010000463.1 GCA_021775275.1 Rhodospirillales bacterium
GGCGTGTCCGTGGGGGCCTACCGCATCGTCAGTGGCACACCGCTGCCCTATTACATCATGGCGGGATACGTTGTGGTCATTGCCCAGACCCTGCGCGCGTCGCGCTCCATTATTCCCCTGGCCTACGATTCAGGTGGCGTCACCACGTCAACGGTAACCGTACCTGTGGTTGCGGCGCTGGGCCTGGGTCTCGCCTCCACTATTCCCGGACGTAGCCCGTTGATCGATGGGTTCGGACTGATCGCCTTCGCCAGCGTGTTTCCGATTATCTCGGTCCTGGGGTACGCCGCCATTGCCGACAAACTGCACCAACGCGGCAGTCAAAAGCCGGGGAAAGATCCGGACGAAATTCAACAAACAACTGACGAAGGAAATGTGTCATGAACCTGAAATTGATTGTGGCGCTGGTTGCCGATAATAAAACAGACGATATCGTGGCCGCGGCCCGTGAGGCCGGCGCCACCGGCGCCACCGTGATTACCAGTGTGCGGGGCGAGGGCCTGAAGCCGGAAAAAACCTTTCTCGGGCTGGAATTGAGTGCACAACGGGACTTTCTTCTGTTTATTGTCGCGGCGACCCGCGCCAGGGAAATTCTGGAGACAATCGCCACGGCCGGAAAGTTTGAAGAAGAACCGGGGTCCGGCGTCGCATTCCAGATCGAAATTGAGGACGCCATTGGCCTCAAATCACAGGAAGACGTTATCATACAGGAAATCGAGGAAGCGATATGAGCGAGAAAGAGTATATCAGCGTCAGCGAGGTCATGAGCCGCGACATCTATACCATCGCCGGCAAGGCGACGGTCACGGACGCTATCAAGATCATGCGCGAACACCACGTCAGCTCGCTGGTGGTGGAACGGCAGGGTGAGCATGATGAGTTCGGCCTGTTGGAAGTTTTTGATGTGGCCAAGGAAGTCATGGCCGAGAACCGGTCCGCGGACCGCATGAACGTCTACGAAATCATGCAGAAACCGGTAATGAGCATCGCGGCGGATATGAATATTCGCTACGCTGTCCGCCTGTTGGTCCGATTTCGCCTGACCCGGGCGCTGGTGATCGACGAGAAGCGCGCGCCGGTCGGTCTGGTCACCATTCGGGACATGGTCCTGGAACACATGGATGGTTAGGTCTGTGAAAGCGCGGCAGGTAGAAAAAGCTATAGCGGAAACCGCCGATGAAGGAGCCGCCCAGGCTCGCGCCATCGTGCGCCGGGCGCGGTCGGCATCGCTGGCGACAGCCATCGCCAGCAAAGACGGATTTCCCTATGTTTCGCTTGTTACGGTGGCCTGCGATATGGACGCCAGTCCGCTGATGCTGTTTTCCACCCTGGCGGATCATACCCGTAATCTGGCCGAAGACGCCCGGGCGTCTTTACTGTTCGAAGAAACATCCCGGCGGGCCAATCCGCAGACCGGTCCCCGTGTGACATTATCGGGAAAAATCCGCAAAATCAGTCCTGAAAAGAATGACAGTCTGGCGCACCGCTTTCTGGCGCGCCACCCGGATGCGGGAATGTATGCCGGGTTTACCGATTTCGCCTTCTACCGGATGACTGTCGAGCGCGCCCACTGGGTCGGTGGTTTCGCCCGCGCAAGGTGGTTGCCCGCGCGGCGCATCCTGTTTGCCGACAAGGACGCCTGCGCCGCCATTACTGCGTGCGAGGCGGGCGTAATCGGGCATATGAATGCGGACCATGGCGATGCGCTGGACGCATATGCCAACGGCCTGCTGGGCCGCGCCGGGACGGGGTGGGCGATGACCGGCATTGATCCGGAAGGCATTGATCTGCGGCGCGGCGCAAGAGTGGCGCGGCTTGTGTTCCCGGAACCGGTCACCAGTGCGGCGGCGTGCCGAACAACGCTTGCCGCGTTGGCGAAACAGGGGCGCGCAGCAATTCGGGCATAAAATTTTATTAACTCGAAATTTTTCACAGCACACCCCATTTAAGCCATGAACGAGGGCTTGAAGGGGCAAATCCCCGAGGCTATGGTCCCGGGACAGACGCCGTAACAAAAATCATAAACAGGCGTTTCGGTGAGTAAAAATTTAAGGAGCGCACTGTGCAGGACGTTGGACATGCGGTGAGTTCTTTCGGGCTTGATAAACAGGGTCTGAAGGGCATTAAAACCGCTTACTGGAATCTTGATGCATCACGGCTTTACGAACATGCGATCACCCGGGGCGAAGGCAAGCTGGCCCGTGGCGGCGCTCTGGTCACGCTGACCGGACAGCACACCGGGCGCTCGCCCAATGACCGTTTTGTGGTCGAGGACGATGCGACGAAAGACGAAATCTGGTGGGGTCAGGTGAATCGTCCGATTTCCGCCGAAAAGTTCGATCAGCTTTACGAAAAGATGCTGGGCCATATGAGTGGCCGCGATGTGTTTGTTCAGGACTGCTATGCAGGGGCCAATGCCGCCTACCGGTTGCCCGTGCGCGTGGTGACGGAGAATGCCTGGCACAATCTGTTCGCGCGCAACATGTTCGTGCAGCCCGCCGACAGCGCGCTGGCGACTTTCGAGCCGCAGTTCACGGTCCTGCAGGCGCCAAGCCTGGAGGCTGATCCAGCCACGGACGGCACCACGTCGGGCACCTTCATTGTGGTGAATCTCGCCAGACGCACGGTGCTGGTGGGCGGTTCGGCCTATGCAGGCGAGATCAAGAAATCCATATTCTCGGTCATGAACTTCCTGCTGCCGCCGCAGAATGTTTTGCCCATGCATTGCTCTGCAAATGTGGGCGCGGGCGGTGATGCAGCGATCTTCTTCGGGCTTTCGGGAACGGGGAAGACGACCCTGTCGGCGGACTCCACCCGCACCCTGATCGGTGATGACGAGCATGGCTGGGCCCCGAACGGGGTGTTCAATTTCGAAGGTGGCTGCTACGCCAAGACCATCAATCTGACCAGTGAGGCCGAACCGGAAATTTTCCAGACCACGCGCACCTTTGGCTCCATCATCGAAAACGTGATGATGCATGAAGAAACCCGCGCGCTGGATTTCTTCGACACGACCTACAGTGAAAATGGTCGGGTATCCTATGACATGTCACAGATTCCCAACGCCTCGGAAACCGGCCAGACCGGACATCCTAAAAATATTGTGATGCTGACCTGCGATGCCTTTGGTGTGCTGCCGCCGATCAGCCAGTTGACGCCGGATCAGGCCATGTATCACTTTCTGTCGGGCTATACGGCCAAGGTTGCCGGTACCGAGCGCGGCCTGAAAGAACCGGCGGCGACGTTCTCGACCTGTTTCGGCGCACCCTTCATGCCGCGCCATCCCACGGTCTATGCCAGGCTGCTGGGCGATAAGATGGCCGAACACGGCGCCAAGTGCTGGCTCGTCAACACCGGCTGGTCCGGTGGCGCCTATGGCGAGGGCGAGAGGATGAAAATCGCCTATACCCGCACCATGGTGAACGCGGCGCTTGATGGCAAACTGGAAGGCGGCGGCTTCCAGCCCGACCCCAATTTCGGCGTTCTGGTGCCGGACGCCTGTCCGGGCGTGCCCGGTGATGTGCTGAACCCCCGCAATACCTGGGCCGATGGCAGCGCCTATGATGCCCAGGCCCGCGACCTGACCCAGCGGTTCGAGAAGAATTTTATCGAGTTCGAGGGCCACGTCACCGACAGCGTGAAAGCCGCCGCCATTCGCGCCGCGGCGTAGAAGTTCCCGGCGCTATTCCGACCGCTGTTCCGGTTGTGGTTGTTTCGGGCGTTTATCCCGAGTGCCACGGATCAGCTTGCCACAGTGCGGGCAATAGCCTGATCTGATCTGCGCCCGTTCATGGGTGGATTTCATGATGTCGGCGGCTTCGCCTTCGCTGATGCCGAGTTCCTCGCTCTTCGAGCGGATCTGGATGTGCTCGGTGGAATCAATCACGCCATCAAGCATGGCGTCTTCAACGAAATTCTCGAACCGCCGCCTGCGCCGGTGCAACGCCTCGTTAAAGCCTGACGCCAGAATACCGGCGGGCAACGCCACCATGCCGACGCTGATGACGCCAATGATCGCGCCACAGGTCTTGCCGACTACGGTCATGGGAACCACGTCACCGTAACCGATGGTGGTCATGGTGATAATGGCCCACCACAGCGCGGCGGGAATCGAGCCAAAGGCAACGGGCTGGACTTCATGCTCGGCCAGGAAGGTGACGCTGGCGGCCAGCACGATCAGCATCATCAACACAAACAGGGCGGCTGAAATATTGGCGGCTTCCTCTTTCAGAACCTGGGTCAGCAAGCCCATGGCCGACGAATACCGGGTCAGGCGGAACACCCGGAACAACCGCAGGACCCTGAGTACCCGCAAGTCCACGGTCACGAAAAACATCAGATAGAATGGTAGAATCACGATCAGGTCCAGCAACGCCATGGGCGTCAGCATGTAACGGATTCGTCCCATGATGGCGGGTTGATATTTGACCGCCGGATGTTCCGGCACCGACCACACCCGAAGAATGTATTCAACGGTAAAAACAGCGACGGAGAAAATCTCGATGGTAAGGAACACATCGCCATAGGCCGCATGATAAGACGGTACGGATTCCAGTATCACGGCGACCACGTTTATGGCGATCAGCAGCATCAGGGCCAGATCGGCAAACCGCTCGAGGCGTGTCTCCGAGCGCCCGGCTTCCAGTGTATCGTATACCTTTCGCCGCAGGGTGTTGCTCACAGAACTGGTTACGGAATTGCTCACGGTCATGTTTATGTTACCTGCTGCGCCATGCGGCGAGGGCCAGCAGGATCCAGCCGATCATCATGCTCCACCCGCCAAGGGGCGCCAGACCGCTCATCAACAGATCCGCCATGAAGCCGTAATAGTAGAGCGTGCCGGAAAACAACACGATACCGGCAACGAACGCCATGCCGCTCAAATTCGCAATCCTGCCGCCACCGCGTTCCACCAGCCACGCAACACCGATCAGCGCCAGGGCATGCCACATGTGATATTGCACACCGACGTTGAAGGCATCACGCAGATAGTCGGGCTGCTCGTCCAGCGCGTGCCAGCCGTACGCGCCAATTCCAACGCCCGCCAGATTGAGAAGGCCGGCAATCACCAGCCAGTTTCGTGCGTTTCTGCTCAAGACCTTTATCACGCCATGCGTCCTTTTGTTGATTTTGCCTCTGTACTTCCAGCCGCTTCGACCAGTGCTTCAAACAGCGCCAGATGGGGATTGCCCGCGTCCAGAAAAAACTCGGGATGCCACTGCACGCCCAGTGCAAAGCGCTGCGCTGGCAACTCCAGCCCCTCGATCACGCCATCGGGTGCACGGGCGTTGATCACCAGCCCCGGCGTATCGGGCGTGCCCACAATCCCTTCACGGTGCGCCGTGTTGACCTGCATCTCGCTCAACCCCGTAATGCGGTGAAGCAGGGTGCCGGGAACGATGGTAGCCCCGTGGGCATATTCTTCCGCCGGTTTTTC
>JAJFIE010000464.1 GCA_021775275.1 Rhodospirillales bacterium
GCTCGCTGGAAGATTTGTGGGCTTTCAACGAAGAAAACGTTGTCCGCGCAGCCGCCGAAAGCGCCATCCCGCTAATCTCCGCTGTAGGGCACGAAACAGACACGACTCTCATCGATTTTGCCTCTGACCGACGGGCGCCGACGCCCACGGCGGCGGCGGAAATTGCCGTGCCTGTGCGTCTCGATTTACTCAATCAGACAGCAGACTGTTCCCGCCGTCTGTCCGGCGCCATGATGCGTCGGCTGGATGATGGACGGATGCGGTTGCAAGGGCTGGCGCGGGGCCTGCCCAACCTGGGCCGGCTGACCGACGACGCCACGCAACGCCTGGATGACTGGGCCGAACGACTGGGTAACAGTCTGACCGTGGGGCTCAGACGGCGGGAAGGTGAATTGAAGGAACTGGCGGCCGCATTACGTCATCCGGAACCTGTTATTGCCCGTGCTGGCGAGCGGTTAACTGCCCAAACCCGCGCCCTTGAAACTGCCGTGCGAAATGCGCTCAGGGGAAAAACCTCTGATTTGAAACAACCCGGCGCACTGCTGGAAAGCTATTCCTACCGGCGCACGCTGGAGCGGGGCTTCGCGCTGGTCAGTGGCACTGACGGCGGCACAGTGAGGAGCGCCACGGCTCTACCGTCCGGGACAAACATGAGCATTGAGTTCCATGACGGCAAGGTATCTGCTGTAGCGACCAGCGATGGAGGCGCTACCGAGGGTGGCTCAACTCCTGTCTCTCCCCCAGCGAAGAAAATGAAAAAACCTGCCCGAAAAAAACCTGACCCCAATGACCGGCAAGGATCACTGCTATGATGGTGTGGCGCTGTTTGATGGCCCTTGGATTATTGGCCGTTACCCTCCTGTCTGCACCACTCGTACGCGCCGAACCGATTATTCAGTTCGGCGGCACTGTTTCCCCGGGCGGCCTGATTATCGGAACCACCGGGCCGGGCAATAGCGTCTCCGTGGATGGACAATCGGTTCGTGTATCGTCGACCGGGTTGTTCCTGATGGGGCTGGGGCGGGATGCGGCAGGTGACCTCCGGATCGAGGTCACCGCCCCGGATGGCGCTGTGGCCCGGCAAGCCGTGAACATTCCGCAGCGAGATTACGATATCCAGCGCATTGATGGTCTGCCCAAAAAACAGGTCACGCCGGACCCGGACACCCAACAGCGGATCAATCGTGAAAACGGCCTGATCAAGGCGGCACGACGTAATGACGGGGACATTGCCTATTTCGCCAACGGCTTTCAGTGGCCGGTAACCGGGCCGATTTCGGGTATCTTCGGTAGCCAACGCATTCTCAATGGTGAGCCACGCAGCCCCCATAACGGCGTCGATATCGCCGCACCGGAAGGGGCCACCATCGTCGCCATGGGTGATGGCGTGGTCACGCTGGTTCATGACGATATGTTTTATACGGGCATGACGGTGATGCTGGATCACGGCCATGGCCTGACATCCGTCTATGTGCATATGAATGATATTCTTGTCACCGATGGTCAACGAGTAACCAAGGGAACGCCGATCGGCAAGGTAGGCCATACCGGACGCGTGACAGGTCCGCACCTTCACTGGGGCGTCACCCTGTTCGCCACTCATCTGGACCCCATGCTGGTGGCCGGTCCCATGCCGGAATAAATCATCAGATTTGTTACGCCGAAATCCAGAGTGGTTATGGTGCCGCCGCTGTTGGTCATATTGCCACGATAGTCCTGCCACGAATCATGAAAATTTGATCGCAGGTTGTGCTTCCACATCCGTTCAGAGTGATTATTAAACTATCATTTTTCGACAAGTAGTGTCGAAAAATAAATGCTGAAATATGGATGTCGAGAGATAGTAGAACAAAGAAAAATGTCTCTCAGGTAGAGATAAAGACATGGAATTCCAGCAAGGCCTCATAACCCTTTCACGTCATAATTCAACGTTCAACAGGGAGGAATGCTCAAGTGATACACAACTCCAAAGACAACAATTTACATACTGACGTCGCCTATGACGACATGACCAAGTCGGAACAAGATGTGCTTCAGATCGCATTGAAACGGGGCGCGACACGTCGTGAGGCAATGCATTTGATGGCAGCGGCCGGGTTTTCCATAGCCGCCGCAGGCAGCATTGTTTCAGCAGCATCAGACGCGCTAGCCGCAACGCCCAAAAAAGGTGGGCACATCAAAGCGGCTACTCCCATTCAGGGGCCGGATGACACACTTGATCCGATCATGATGGGCACCACCACAGACTACAGCCGAGGTCGCGCGCACTATAACAGTCTCATCCAGTTGAGCGATGATATCGTCCCACAGCCAGAACTCGCCGAAGAATTTGGTTCTAATTCGAATGCCACAGAATGGACGTTCAAGCTGCGCAAGGATGTGGAGTTCCATGACGGCAGCAAATTTACCGCCGATGACGTTATCTATAGCATGAATCGCCACTACGGCGATGACTCGATCTCTGTGGTTAAATCTCTGGTCGCGGCCGTCACGGAGTGGAAGAAAGTTGGTCCCTATGAGGTCAAGGCCATTCTTGACAGTCCCTACGCTGATCTGGCGGCTGTGCTTGGTGAAAAACAGTTCAAGATAATCAAGAACGGCACCACAGATTTTTCGAACTCTGTCGGTACAGGTCCTTTTAAATTGGTGGAATTTCAACCAGGCGTTCGTTCCATGCACATACGGAACGACAATTACTGGCGGGAAGGGGCAAACCTGGATTCCATAGAAATCTTCGGACTTACAGATCCCATCGCCCGTGTAAATGCACTGTTGGCTGGAGATATCAATCTGGCAGCAAACATTGATCCAAAAGCCATCAAACAGATTGAGGCTAAAGATGGTGTGGAAATCTTATCAATACCGTCCGGGTCCTACATGGGCATCTGTTTGTTGGCGACGAAGTCACCGGGCAACAACCCTGATTTCGTGAAGGGTATGAAACTGCTTCAACGACGCGATAAAATCGTCAAGTCCCTGTTGAAGGGGCACGGTACCGTCGGTAACGATCATCCTATCAACGTGGCTTATGGTGTTGATTTCTGTAAGGACATCCCGATTCAGGAGTACGATCCGGATCAGGCCAAGAGTCTCATCCAGAAATCCGGCATCACCTCTGCCCAAATTGAGGTGGCAGAGGTCTCCAGCGGTATCACGGATGCTGTTCTTATGATGCAACGTGAATGTAACAAGATTGGCTTTGATCTACAGGTCAAGAAAATGGCCACGGACGGGTTCTGGGGGTCAGTATGGCAGACTACACCCATGAATGTCACCGCCTGGAGCATGCGGCCAACATCGACAATCATGCTGGATATTGCCTACGCACCGGATGCGCCATGGAGTGACACATGGTGGAAAGATGAACGCATGGGGGCGCTGTTGACCAAGGCCAAGGCGGAAACCAATCCTGCTAATCGTTATGCGTTGCAGTGCGAGATGCAGCAAATCGTCCGTGACGGGTCTGGCGTAATCATACCGGCTCACCGGAACATCGTTGATGGCAAGGCGTCAAATGTTATGGGCATCCCCAAGCTTGCTCTTGGCGAATTAGGTGGTGCTGAATGGCCCGAGTTCGCCTGGATTGATGCATAGATCAGGCGGTTAAAATATTACTCCCTGTTTGCCAAATGGTAAACAAACCTCAGTGAGGGATCAGCGTTGCCGTTGATCCCTCAATTTCTTACACATCCATACCCAGTCGATACCTCTATCAGAGGAAATTGACATGGCGGAACAAAAGTTTACATTTTTTTGAATATCAAAACGTTAGCTACGCACCGCAATTCCGGATAATCGTGCTAATCTGGCCAGCGACGATGGACCCAGAGCCACTGTTCCGGCCGTTCGCGAATCCAGCTTTCCAGCAATGCGTTGATTTCCATCATCAATTGTAGAACATCCGCCTGCCGGTTGCCTGTGTCCGGTAACGCTAGTGGCGCATGGCAGGTGACACGAAAATGGGCGCCCGCCACGCGTTCGACCCTGACCGGCACGACAGGACAATTATGACGGTAGGCGAATTGCGCCACCGCAGGTGCTGTCATGGCGTCCCGCCCAAAGAACGGTACGGCGATTCCATCGTTCATTTTCTGATCCGTCAGCATCCCCAGATGCTCGCCCGCCTTCAGCAATTGTAGGGCGCGCTTCGCCCCCTTCGTACCCTTGGGCAGCAACTCTCCTTGCCCCATGCTTCGTCGGGCAAACAGGGGCTCCATCAATGGGTTGTTGGGCGCACGATAGATGAGGTGCAGCGTCATGCCACGGCTTTCGATGCTGGGCGCCAGGACCTCCCAGTTCGCCAAATGACCACCGACAACGATTCCTGGCGCGTCATCGTCGCGCATTCGGTCAATATGTTCGGCGGCGATAATCTCACCGCGCGCACCAGGACCATCGAACCCGATGCGATCCAGATTGGGGAACTCGAAGATAGAGCGTCCCAGATTATCCCACATGCCGCGGACAATGGCCTCGATCTCCGCCGCCGTCTTTTTCGGAAAAGCCCGTATCAGATTTTTCCGCGCAATCTTTGTCACGCCGAACCGCGGACCCAAATGCCGTCCCAGCCATCCGCCCATGGCCGAGGCCACGCCAATGGGGATCAGGCGCACCGCGAAAAACAGCATCCGCGCCAGCATGGCCTGCATGGCGTCGATCGGACGGAAAGACGGGCCGCCGACCTTATTTGGCATCATTCCCCCCGGAATTCACGATTGGGTCCAGCAGGGCTTCGATTTCGCTCTCGTTTTCCCAAACCAGATTGACGGCCAGCGCCACAATGCCGTCGCGTACTTCCGGCGGGATACGCACCCAGTCTTTTTCCGTGGTCACCAGTGTGCAGCCGTCCCGTGCGGCGTTGGCTTTCAAGCTTTCCATTTCCGCCCTGGTATAATTGTGATGGTCGGCGAAAGATTTTGTCTGACGCAGATCACAACCGATCTGGCGCAAGGTGTCGAAGAATTTTTCCGGCCTACCGATCCCGGCGAAGGCCGCCACCACCTGCCCGGTCAGGTCGTCCGCCTGCGGGGCGGGCTTCAGGTTTGCCCGCAACACCGGGCATCGTCCAGCCACCTGATCGACGACACCAGTGGTATCGTCGCCCACCACGATAACCGCATCGGCGCGGGACAGCCCCTGGGCAACGGGCTCCCGCAACGGTCCTGCCGGGATCATATGTCCATTGCCAAATCCGTATCCACCATCAACAACCACAAGCGATATGTCCTTAACGACCGATGGATCTTGAAAACCATCATCGAAAATGATGCACATAGGCCCCGTTACCATTGCCGCGCGGCAGGCGGCGCGGCGGTCGCTTGCCACCCAGGTGGGCGCAATACGCGACAGCAGCAACGGCTCATCGCCCACCAGACGCGCATCATAACGATCAGTGGAAACCCGTAGCGGCCCTTTTTCCGTACCGCCATAACCACGCGCTACCATATGCGGCTTGACGCCACGGGCCTTGAGGCGGGTCGCCAAATCCATGACGACCGGCGTTTTTCCTGTCCCACCGGCGATCAGATTGCCGACGCAGATCACCGGAACCGGACACGACCAGGGTTTGATAAACATCTGGCGTGCCAGCGTGCCATATCCATAGAGTATGCCGAGGGGTGACAGCAGGGCACTCACCGGCCCGGCTTTGCCGTGTGACCAAAAGGCGGGCGCTTTCATGACACCCCCCCGGTACGGGGAGAATCGGAGGCCGGCTCAATCACGGCCTGACCAACCATCTGGTCAGCCTCGCGACAAATGTCGTTCAGCGCCTCTTCTATCCGGTAACGGTATTCTTCCTGCATCTCGTCATCAGCATCGCGGGGAATATCAATAGGCTCACCCCACACGAATACGCCCCGGAAAAACGGCCAGGCAACAATAAACCGGTCCCACGAACCCAATACCCGACAACGGGAAACGCTGTAGGTCGCGGGAATAACAGGCGCACCGGACAGACGAGCCACCGCGACAACACCGTCGCTGGCACGCATGCGGGGGCCACGCGGACCGTCGGGCGTGATGCCTACGTACTCCCCCGCTTTGAGCACGCCCATCATCCGTTTCAGGGCCGCAGCGCCGCCTTTGGAACTGGACCCTGTCACCGTATGAATCCCCAGATGCCCTACCGTCTTGGCGATCAATTGGCCATCGCGGTGCCCGGAGATCAGCATGTGGATCGTCATACCCTGCTTCCACGCATGCGGCATCAG
>JAJFIE010000465.1 GCA_021775275.1 Rhodospirillales bacterium
TCACCCACCAGCCAGTATCCGGAGATACCGGCAATAACGACCAGCCATAACATGGGAATGCCGGAAACCCATGAGAACCAGCGGTTTCCCCGATAACGATCAAAGGAAAACTCGCGAAGAATATGAAGCCCCGCCATGACCACCAGCGCATCGGATGCGTATCGATGCAGGCTGCGCATGATACCGCCATGCCACCAGTATTCGTTGCTTAACATCTCAACGGACAGATAAGCGTCCGGAATGCCGGTATCAAAGAAAATATAGACATAAACACCACTGACGGTGACAACCCAGAAGTAAAAATACCCCAGTCCGCCGAGACAATAGAGCGGGTTCCAGTCGGACCCGAAGATCTTGTCGAACCAGCCCTCAAGCCACATCAGACCATAACGCAATGGCGCTCTAATCAAATCCACAGTTTATTTCCTACCCCTTGCCTTGCGTGCATCAGACGCGTCGTGTGCCATGCCG
The DNA here is from genome assembly GCA_021775275.1 of Rhodospirillales bacterium. Classification (GTDB taxonomy): domain Bacteria; phylum Pseudomonadota; class Alphaproteobacteria; order Rhodospirillales; family Casp-alpha2; genus JAJFIE01. The sequence continues at coordinate 472 of JAJFIE010000465.1, forward strand.
GTTGGCCAACCAGGCGCGAATGAGAACGATCCCCAATCCGAAAAATGCAATCAATCCTGCACTCATGGAGATAAAAATCGAGTAATCAAATCGGTAACGCCCTTCCCGGGCATCGTAAATGGTACAGAACAGCCGGACCTTGTTAATGATTCCATCAAGACTGACCGTATTGCCCTTGCGACCATAAATCAGGTCCTTCATGGGCTCCATCAAATGCGGCGGTTCGATATCTGCGCCATAGAGATGACGGTAAACTATGCCTTCCGAATCAATAACCGTGGTCCGGGTCATATGCTCGAATCCTGCGGCGGATGTAAAGAAAACAAACCCGAGATCATCCGCGAACCGTTCGATGGTTGCCTGATCACCCGACAGGAAATACCAGTTATCCAGCATCAGTCCGTGTGAAGCGGCAAATGATCGCATGCGCGCGGGTGTATCATTTTGTGCATCAAATCCAATAGTGACGACGTTGAAGGCGTCGGCTCCAAAAGTTTCCTGTGCGATCTCAACAGCAGTCGCCAGTTGTTCAGATACCGTGGGGCAGACGTCCGCACATCCTGTATAAATCAGGCTGATGATCAACGGGCGACCAATGAAGCTGTCCAGGCGGCGTACTTTATTATTGCTGTCGATGAACGCGTACCGGCCAAGTGGCGACCCGATACTGGCCTCACTGAGCGCAAGGGCCTGACCCTCATCAAATCCGGCCTGCTTCTCAGCCGCCACCGCTGAACGTCCCATAAAGGCATACACAGTGGCCCCGATCAAAATGGCGAAAATGAAGTAACGGATTTGCATGACGGTGTGGCCCACACACTAAATAAAACCAGAAATCAACATATGAAAGCGGGAGGGTGCCGGTGCAGCACGGGGGGTAGGAGAACCGTGCGACACCCTCCCATTGAGGTTAACTCAACGGCCAGACCTCTGACAGATACTTCCAATTGATGAAGTAATAGAGAACAAAGGCCGCAAAGAAGAACCCGACCAGTGTGATCGTGCCCGGTATCTTCAGGCTGCCTGCGTCGCCATAACTGGCGGCAACGTCGCCACCACCCTGGAAGACAACAGGATTAGCCCTGACTGTTTCTTCGTCTCTCTTTTTACCGAACAGAATTGAGCCTACGACCACCAGAATAAAGGCAACCCCGCCGATGGACGCGATAATGGCTGAAATACCATTTAACGCCATCATCAGGAACGCTGCGGGTGGATAGTCGAAGCTTATGGCGGCATCACTGAAGGCCATGTCCCAGTGCCGACGCGACACGCCGAGAGTTCCCGCCGCCATCATGAAGATCGATATCCCGGCAACGCCCAAACCGAACAGGTAGGGTTGCCACTGCGCCAGCCGCTTGAATACCAGCTCACGCCGGAAAATCAGCGGCACAACGAGATACGTCAACGCCATGAAGGTCAGCGTCGTACCGGCCACCACCGTACCGTGGAAATGCCCCGGTACGTACAGGGTATTGTGCATGATGATATTCAACTGCTCGGTGCCCATAATCACGCCGGTAATACCACCGAGGATACCGAACAGAACAATACTCATGAACATACCGGAAAACGCCGGATTGCCCCACGGCGCCTTGCGTAACCACCCGAACACGCCTTGTGTGAAGCCACGCTTGCGTTGCGCGACTTCGATGGCTCCGGGGACGCTCATGCCGTGGATCATGCTACCGAGAACGGCCAGGAACAACGCGTAGGAGGTGTTGAAGACTTTCCATTCAGAGCTGATACCGGGATCCACCAGAAGATGGTGAGCCGACGCCAAAAGCAGGAAACAGATGTAGAGAAGGAATGCCATGCGGCTTACTTTCTCGGATATCGGTTTCGCGCCAATGGTGAGTGCTGCAATGGCATACCACCCCGAAACCTGTGCCGCCACGTTGATCTGCTGCGACGAGTGACCGAAGCCCCACCAGACAAGTCGATAGGTTAGGGTATCGACCTCGCCCACCAACCCGATCGACCATAGGAACGTCGGGATCAGGATGATCGCACCCGATGCAATGGTATAGACCGCAATGATGGCGGCTGTGACTGCACCAAAGGTGACCAACGGGACCGACCCTTCGTAAGTTTTTTCCTGCTTGGCGATAACCAGGGTGCCAAAGAATACGGCAACCGCGACAAGGGCGCCCACCGCAAACAGGATCAGGCCGAGATAGAAATGTGGCGCCGCCTTCATAGGCACATAGGACGTGAACATCACGCTGGATTCACCCTGAAGCACGGCAACGTTCGCCATCACGGCGCCCGCAAGCATCAGCAGGAAAGCGGCCCAGGCGATTTTTGGTGTCGCCAGTCGGCAATTCAACAGGATTGCCGATGCAAAGTAGAGCAAGGCGATTTCGAAGAAAATAATCCAGAATACCAGAACATCTGCGCCATGGGCGGTCAATGCCAGATAGAACAGATCAGCCGGTAACAGATGGATTGCCTGCCAGCGAGTCAATGCCACCAGCAAGCCGAACAGGCCACCGATCAGCAGGAAAACCACGGCGACAACGGCATTGGCTTTGATAAGGGCCTCAGCCGGTCCGTGGACCTTTAACCCGGTTTCGGGGCAGGTACGGAAGTTAAAATTTGTCATTGTCTAAGCCCCCTATTCAACAACGATGATCTTGCCGACCATCTGATGATGGCCAATGCCGCAAAATTCATTGCAAACCACACCGAACTCACCCGCTTGATCGGGCTTGATGGTTACGACCATTTCATAATTCGGATGAATTTCGAGATTGATGTTGGTGGGCTGCAAGGAGAACCCATGCATCCAGTCAAGAGAAGACAGATGAAGTCTGTACTCCTTGCCTTTCTCAAGTTCCAGAATCGGCCACCACTCCCACAAACGGGCGAGCATGTAGACATCGGACCCGGGCGGTGGATGCACAACGGGGTATCCGCTGGCTTCATCCTCGCGCACGGTGAATTTCTCAGCGGCGGCTTCCACCTTTTCGGCATAAGCCTCCGGACTGACCCGATATGCCTCGTTGGAGAGATTCTGTTCCCCGTTAATATGCCAGTACACCATGATGCCGAACATCAAGATGCCCCACAAAAATGCAATGGTGATCCAGGTAATTTCGATGCCGTGAAGGCGTTCTTTCCACCACAATCGATTTTCAGGAGGTGTTAAGGCCATTGTTTCGTCTCCTCCTCAATTTCAATTGGCAATGGGGATCTGGACGATTTAAATCACACCGCAATTCGTATAGAGTTAAGTAGTGTCAGTGACTCGGATGAAAAG
>JAJFIE010000466.1 GCA_021775275.1 Rhodospirillales bacterium
TGGTCACGCCGGCTGAAATGGCGCGCATCCGGGTTGATGACGCACCTTTCACGGCGGTGGAACTGATCACCGAGGGGACGGGTGAAGACCGGATGATATCCTTCCGCACCAATGTGGATGCCATTGTACCGCTGAATGAGGCGCACCCGTTGCGGGTGGAGACCGATGCGGAAACCGGCGAGCCGCGTCCCTATATAACTGTCAGGGACCGCCTTGAGGCGCTGGTCGTGCGCTCGGTGTTCTATCAGTTGATCGAGGAAGGTGAGGCCCTTACGGTAGATGGTGGGGATGTGTGGGGTGTGTGGAGCGCGGGATGCTTCTATCCTATTGGACCTGTTGAGCATGCGGAGTGACAAATCGGCAATGATGGATCTGAGCGACATCGAAGTTCGCATTGCGACCTACAGAGGCGCTTCGGAAATCCGGGGCGCGACTCAGGAGGTGAATCCACATTTCCGCGCCATCGAACCCTTGCGGCCCGCTGCCGTGTTGGTGCCCATTGTGATGCGGAATAGCGGTCCGACAGTCATGTTCACTCAGCGCACGGATCATCTGGAGCATCATCCGGGGCAGATCAGTTTCCCCGGCGGCCATGTGGAGCAGGGTGATGCAACACCGGAAGAAACCGCGCTGCGTGAAACTGAAGAAGAAGTCGGCCTGCACCGGCGGCATATCGACATTATCGGCCGGATTGATACCTATCTGACCAGTACAGGGTTTTCCGTCACACCCGTGGTGGCGCGGGTCAAACCGCCGTTTGATTTAAACCCTGATCCGGAAGAGGTCGCCGAGATTTTCGAGGTGCCGCTGGCATTTCTGCTTGATCCCGACAATCATCAGCGGGAAACGCGGTTGTTTGGTGAGCAGACGTGGTACGCCTACGCCATGCCCTACAATGGGTACAATATCTGGGGTGTTACGGCGGGTATGGTCAGGAATTTCTATGAAATTTTATCCGGCACACCAATTACGCTGGAAACCGACAGTCGGTACTGAAACCGGAACAGGAAATATCGAACCGCTATGTCACGAGTTTTTATTCAAATTATCCTGCCCCTTGTAGCCCCTTTGGCGGTCTATTTTCTGTGGTTATGGTATGCCCAGAAACGAGCGGAGACCAGTGGTGATGAGCCGCCGGCGTTCACCCGGGGCGCTGCTTTCTGGGCTATTGTCGTGGGCTTCGTGCTGACCATCGCTTCACTGGCCTATCTGGCGACAACCAGCGGCGTATCGCCGGATGCGGGGAAATACCAGCCGCCCCGGTGGGAAGACGGCAAGGTCATAGGACCCAGCTATGAGTAGAGGACCTGCCCCGATCAGGCCGCCTTGCGAACGCAGTTCCGACCTTCCCGCTTGGCCTGATAGAGAGCTGTGTCAGCACGACGGATAACGGCGTCAACATCGTCGTTATCGCGCACTTCGGTAACGCCGGCGCTCACGGTGATCCGTGATCCGTCCGGCAGGGTAAGGAGGGCTACGGTCTCAATGACTTCGCGGGCTTTCTCCGCTATGGTGATGGCGTTATCCAGCGCGCAATCGCGGGCGAGGACAATGAATTCTTCACCACCCCAACGGCACAGAATATCGGAATCGCGCATGATTTTACCCATGACCCGGGCAATTTCCTGAAGCACCCGGTCGCCTTCCAGATGTCCGAGGGTATCGTTAATACGCTTGAAGTGATCGATATCCAGCAAGATAACCGAGAAAGGCATGCCGTCGCGTTGTCGGAACTTCAACGCTTGCTGCAAGCTGAGATCAAACACCTGTCTGCTGGCGATCCCGGTTAGCTCGTCGGTGGTCGCCATAACCTCCAGACGGGCATAGAACAGGTTCACCGTGTAGGTAACAATCAGGATGGTGACCGCGATCACCGCGAGGCCGATCAGCGTGTTCGTTATCAGGCCCTGGCGAATGGCAGAGAGCGCATCCGCTTCATTTTGCTCCACCGCGACCCACCATCCAAGCTCGGGGATATATCGGGTATTGAGCAGTATGGTCTCGCCATCACGCTCGAGCTCAAAAAAGCCCTGCTCATCGGTCAAAATAGCATCAGCAATTTTTGAGAGGCCTGTGGCCGAGTAGATGTTGCCCTCGGTAATGGTCGTGCCGCCAGAGCGAACCAGAATTTCCCCGGTGGCGTCGATAAAATATACATGGCGACCGAAATTCTCTTCGTAACGGTCAACCACGTTGGCCACAGTATTGAATTCAAGACCGACTCCTGTGATGCCAAGAAACTTTCCATTCCGGTCATCAATCTGGTGGTTGATGAAGATGGTCAGGGCGTTGCCCTGTTCGGCATTGAAATCAACATTGATCTCGTAGGGCATTTTCATGGTGCGGACCCGGAAGTACCATATGTCTTTCGGGTCATCTTCCGAGACAACCTGGGTCACGTCGCTGAAATGGTAATAGTTACGCGTCTTGTCCGAGATCAGGAAGCTGGTGAACAAACCGTATTTCTTATGAATCTGGTCCAGATAGCGGATTATTTTTTCCGGGTTTTTTTCACCGTCACGGAGCCATTCCTTGACGAAAGTATCGTTGGCCATCAGCGAGGCGACGAAGATCGGCTGGAGCAAGTCCCGCTGGATTTCCGAATAGATGTTGTTGCTGGTCAGGGGCAGCTCGTTGTCGATGAGCGCCGTCCGCAGGCTTTGTTTGGAAATCTGATAACTAACAATATTGGTTGTGAGAAATCCGGCCACCAGGATAAGACTGATCAGCGAAATCAACGGTCCGCGGACCGAAAGTTTGTTTTTCCATGGAATCATTATCATTGCACCCTGGTGTCATGCAAAACCTAAAGGTCTTGCTGTCTGGCCGCAAGCCGTCAGGTATTAATGCTGATGTTATGGATGTATTATTCAACGATTCGTTCGCTGGGGAGGCGAGCGGTAACTGTGGTGCCTGTTTCGGGAGCGCTCACGATGTCGAGAGTGCCACCGTGAACTGTTACCAATCCGGAGATCAGCGGCAGGCCAAGACCGGCGCCCTCCACTTTTCTTGTAAGGGCCGTTTCTCCGCAGTTAAAGGGCGCCAGGGCCTCGGTGATTTCGTCTTTTGTCATGCCGAAACCGGTATCGGCAATGGTAAAAGGTGAATGCGCCACCTCTGGTTTTGCCCGCTGAAATGGTAATCTTGCCCAAGGCTTACAGTATTTCATAAGTCGACGGGTTTTGGCACGTTGGTCACAATATTACAGATAAGCCATCGTGGTTGCTACCGGTTGCTCAGATTGGTGCCATTCCCATGAATTTGCGGGTTTCGGATTAATATTAGATTGAAAATAAGGTTGGCTTCGTGCTTCCTGCCTGAAGGCGAAGTCCTCGTTCTGTCTTTTTGGTACAATATTAAAGGGCCGTATGGTTCGTATTCTCTATATTGAAGACGACCCGTCCATTGGGGGTCTGTTCGCGACCGTGGTTGAAAATTCGACCCGGCGCGTGGATGTCGCTCCGACAGGCGCTGAAGGGTTGCGGCTTTTTTCTCTGGAGCCTTATGACATTGTAGCGGTTGATTATGGGTTGCCGGACATAACAGGTCTGGAAGTGTGCCAGGAGTTGCTGGAAC
>JAJFIE010000467.1 GCA_021775275.1 Rhodospirillales bacterium
TTTGGTGCCCCGCAGTTCCCGCAGGCGGGTAACTACGGCAGCCGTGGCAAGATGGACAAGTGCACCTTCTGTAATGGCGGTCCGGAAGAGACTCACTCGACGGACGAGTTCCAGAAGTATGGTCGCAACCGTCTGGCAGAAGGCAAGTTGCCGCTCTGCGCCGAAATGTGCTCAACCAAGGCGCTGCTCGGTGGTGACGGTGACGAGGTCTCCAACATCTACCGTGAGCGGGTCGTCGCCCGTGGCTTCGGCTCCGGTGCATGGGGTTGGGGCACTGCGTACGAGCTCAAAGCGGGGTCCTAAATCCCTGTGATTGACGTCATTTCACTGATCCCGGTGGTCGCCTAGTTTCGGGTGACCGCCGGGGCAGCGGTCTGTCGTCTGACAGGGATGGAGATAAAGGTACATAATGAGACATATACGTTGTCGTTCGGCCGTATTGGCTGGCTTGTTCGCCATCCTGATCATTCCCTTGCTTGCGGGGTGCAGGGCCGAAGAACAAAATCGTATTACCATGTACGAACCCGGTGTCTATATGGGCAAGAAACAAGCGGTGTTGGGCGACGATCAGGTTCGTGCCCTGCGGTATCGCGTGCGGGGGCAGTCAGGCAGCACCAAGCCAACCGGCGGCGGAACCAATGTTTTAGGGAAAGAGCTTGATGCGCGTCTGCTTGGGCAACGGACAGGGATCCAGGGTGATTCATAATTTCTGATAACGGGAATTCACCGAAGTTTCGGGAGACACAAACATGACGAGTTATATCGGAGGGCGAATGAAAATCGGGTTTTTCAGGGGGTTGTTCGTCGTCGCCTTGCTGATCTACGGCGTCGGGGCTGGGTTGACCGGGAATATGAATATGGCCACATCCGGCGCGTCAGCCCAGACCGCAGGCTCGGTGCCGGGGAACTGGTCGGGCAATGTGAGCGATGCTGAAATCTGGCGGCAGGTTCGCCGTGGCGTGGAAGGAACTGTCAGTATCCCGGACAAGAAAGCGGGAACACTCGTTCAGTCAGAGGGAGATAATTGGCGCGCCTTCAAGAATGGTTGGCTCAGTAATTTCGGCGGCTGGCTATTATTGATATCCATCGTCGTCATTGCAGCCTTTTTCCTTGTGAGGGGCCGGATTTCCATTGACGCCGGACCCGATATGATGGGGCGGACAATTGAACGCTTCAATGCGCTCGAGCGGTTCACCCACTGGCTAACGGCCTCCAGCTTTATCATGCTCGCCCTGACGGGCCTGAACCTGCTCTATGGTCGATATATCCTCAAGCCTGTCATTGGGGCGGATGCTTTCGCGGCATTGACCCAGTTTGGGAAATTTACCCATAACTACATCGCGTTTGCTTTCATGCTCGGTATTTTTATGATGTTTGTGCTTTGGGTCCGTCATAACATCCCCAACATGAACGATATTCGATGGCTATCCGTTGGCGGTGGATTGCTCTCAAAGGGCGTTCACCCTCCTGCGGACAGGTTTAATGCCGGTCAGAAAATTATTTTCTGGCTCATCATCCTCGGCGGCACAACGAGTTCGTTATCCGGCTTGGCCCTTATCTTTCCGTTTGAGATTACACCCTGGGCAGCCACCTTCACATTCATGAATGCCTTTGGGTTCGATCTGCCGACACAGCTGACGGCATTGCAGGAGACCCAGGTATCAGCGTTGTGGCACGGTTTCACGGCACTGGTTTTGATTTCAGTGGTTATCGGCCATATCTATATCGGTTCTCTTGGAATGGAAGGCGCGATTGCCGCGGTTGGCACCGGACACGTTGATTTGAACTGGGCCCGTGAACATCACGGGCTTTGGGTTGCTGAACTTGAACAGACCGGTGGGATTGAAGAACCCGGTCAGCCAGCCGAGTAATGACTGGCGGGTAAGCAGACAGGAGAATGCAGATATGACATCGGCTTGGAAATCATTCTGGCTTGGTACGGTTGCCGCCATTGGGATAGCGGTAGCTGTAGGTGTAATTCTTGACGATGCCAACCCGACGGCAGGGAAAGCATTTTCAACGGTGAATACACGCCTCTGAAAAACCTGAGTCAGGTCAATTTCTCATACGCCGTCCGGTGCGTTCCGGGCGGCGTATTATTTTGAGTGTCTTGTCACTGGCGAAGGGTGTGAAAAGTTGACAGACTCGGGAAGGATTCGGACACGGCATCTACAGATGCAATCTCTATGGATCATTATTAGCGAGCCCCGGCACTATGAATAACCCTGTCGACCTTCGAACCATGCAGCTTCTCTGTTCACGTATTTGTCATGATCTGATTGGCCCGGTAAGTGCGGTCAATACAGCGGTCGAGTTGATGGGCGATGAAGAGGACGGGTCGCTGGATACCGAGGCGCTGAAGGTGCTGGCCAGAAGTGCCGAGGAAGCCGGTCGGAAATTAACGTTTTTTCGCGCCGTGTTCGGTCAGGCCGGTAGCCGGGAAACACCGGTTCAGGTGGGCAATTTGATAGAATTAACTAATGGCGTTCTCGCATCAGGCAAGGTGACGGTTCAGTGGGATTCGGAGATTCCAGCCATGCTGCCGGGAGGGGTTGGCAAAGTTTTGATGTTGCTGGTTTTTCTGGCGGCGGAAACCCTGCCCAAGGGAGGAAACGTCGGGGTTCGTGTCCAGGCGTTCTCTGACGGGCTGGGCGTCGCCTGCACTGCAGAGGGCGATGGAGCCACCTTGCGCCCCGAGATTGGGGGGGTGTTGAGCGGAGGAACACCATCAGATGAAGTATCCGCACGCGGAATACCAGCGTATGTTTTAATGCTTCTGGCCGAGGAAAATGATGCAAAAGTGGAATTTTCCTCCTCCCAACCCGGGCAGGTCACATTGGCGGCGCTACTTTCCAGTGGGTTGTCCGTCGGGGAATCAAGCCATGCAGGCCTTGAATAAGCCCACTGTAGCCCTTTAATATATGCATGGTTCCCGATCTCTTTTGAATGATCCTTTTATTTGAAAGACTTGGTGGGGATCGTCATGTTATGGTCCCCATGCACACTATTGCGTGTTCGTGCGGAATGTGTGGCAATTCAATAACGGGAACGGCGCAGCTTGTACCGTTCAGATTGCGATAAGTATCGGGCTATATAGTCCCGGGTCGTAGGAGCTAATGGTTATGGATGATCTTCTCAGCGAATTCCTGACGGAAACATCAGAAAGCCTTGCTGTAATTGATGTCGAGTTGGTGAAATTCGAACAGGACCCCAATGATGAGGCCATCCTTGGAAATATTTTCCGGCTGGTCCATACGATCAAGGGCACATGCGGGTTTCTTGGGTTGCCAAGGCTGGAAGCCGTGGCCCATGCGGGTGAGAATGTGCTGGGCAAGTTTCGCGATGGTGTGCTCGACGTTACACCGGAGGCGGTGACCCTTATTCTCAAATGCATCGATACCATTCGCGATCTGTTGGGCGAACTGGAGAGCACCGGAGAAGAGCCTGAAGGCAAAGATACAGCATTAATCGATGAATTGAATGCCATGGCTGAGGGGCGCACGGCAACGACGGCTGCGGCCCCTGCTGATGAAGCACCGGCCCCTGCTGCTGCAGACAGCGGTGGCGAGATGGCGACCAATGAGTTTGGCGCACCGGTTGCGGCTGAATTACTGGCGGAGGTCGAGGCGGCTGGTGGTAGTGGCGGGACGCCGACTAATGAATTTGGCGCGCCGGTTGCGGCTGAACTATTGGCGGAAGTCGAAGCGGCCGGTGGTGATGGCGGGATGCCGACCAATGAATTTGGCGCGCCGGTTGCGGCTGAATTACTGGCGGAAGTCGAAGCGGCGACCGGCGACGACGACTTGCCACCAGCCAAGAATGAATTTGGCGCACCCGTCGCGGCAGAACTGCTTGAGGAAGTGGCTGATGCCCAATCAGAGGGTGTGAAGGCGGCGAGTGACGCGGAAATGGTCGCCGAGATTGAATCCGAGCGAGATACGGAAACAGGCGGCGATGTTCCGCCCACTCCGCCCGCTCCGGCAGTTCCAGCACCGGTAGCGGCAGCTTCACCCCCTGCCGAAACGAAGGTCGCGCCTCCAGCCAAGAAAGAGGCCGCGAAGCCAGCCGGCGGGGCAAAGGAAGGCGGTGTCGCGGCATCAAGTATTCGCGTGAATGTGGATGTACTTGAAGACCTCATGACCCTGGTCAGTGAGCTGGTTTTGACACGGAACTCGCTGTTGCAGATGATTCGTGGTCAGGATGACAGTGAATTTACAGTCCCGTTACAGCGATTAAGCCATATCACGTCGGATTTGCAAGAAGGCGTGATGAAGACCCGTATGCAACCCATCGGCAATGCCTGGGCCAAGTTGCCGAGAATTGTCCGAGATTTGTCGCTTGAGGCGGGTAAAAAGATTGAACTCGTCATGGTTGGTGCGGAAACCGAACTGGACCGTCAGGTTCTCGAGCTAATCAAGGATCCATTGACCCACATGGTCCGGAACTCAGCCGACCATGGGTTGGAAAATCCGGAACAACGTGCGGAAGCAGGGAAACCGGAGACCGGGACAATAACCCTGAACGCTTTCCACGAAGGCGGGCATATCATTATTCAGATCAAGGATGATGGCCGCGGGCTCAACATGAGCAGGATTCATGAGAAAATTCTCGAAAATGGCCTTGCCACCGATACGGAACTGGAAGCGCTGAGCGAAACCCAGATTCAGCAATACATCTTCAAGGCCGGATTCTCAACGGCTGAAGTCATCACCAACGTATCGGGTCGTGGCGTTGGCATGGATGTGGTGCGCACGAATATTGAACGGATTGGCGGCACAATCGAACTCAAATCGACCGAAGGCAAGGGGACGACGGTTACCATCAAGATTCCGCTTACCCTGGCGATCGTATCGGCCTTGATCGTTGCGTGCTCCGGCGAACGGTTTGCTATCCCGCAGATCAGTGTGCTCGAACTGGTGCGGGCGTCATCCCATTCCGAGCACGTCGTCGAGATGATCAATGATGCGCCTGTACTCCGCTTGCGGAACCGGCTGCTTCCGCTTGTTCCCTTGCATGATCTTCTGGAACTTGGCAAACGTGAAGAAGGTGCGGATGATGAGCTTTTCATTGTTGTCACGCAGGTCGGCAACTACACATTTGGTATCATTGTCGATCGTGTTTTCGATACCGAGGAAATTGTCGTCAAGCCGGTGGCGCCGATCCTGCGGAATATCAGTTCATACTCCGGCAACACAATTTTGGGCGACGGCAGTGTCATTATGATTTTGGACCCCAATGGTATAGCATCCCATTCGGGCGATATCGGTGGGGATGCGGATGCCAGCCTTGAGGCCGCAGCAAGTACTGAAGATGACCAAACCACCTCGATGCTTGTCTTCCGTGCCAGCGGCCCCGAACTCAAGGCGGTCCCGTTGGCACTGATTGCGCGCCTGGAAGAAATTGAACTGGCAAGTGTAGAAACGGTGCACGGTAGCCACGTGGTGCAGTATCGTGACCATCTGATGCCGCTTATTCCATTCCATGATGATTTCACGTTCCCGGAAACGGGGCGGCAGCCGGTTCTTGTGTTTGCCGACCATGAGCGTTCCATGGGGCTGATTGTCGATGAGATTGTCGATATTGTTGATGGGCGTCTGAAGATCGAATTGGCCGCCGACGCGCCAGGTATTATCGGCACCGCGATTATTGCCGAGAAGGCGACAGATGTGATTGATTCGGGCTACTACCTGACACAGGCATTCCCGGACTGGTTTGGCACGTCGGAACAACAGGGGAAGGTTGAAAGCGGCCAGCGCCGCGCCCTGTTGGTGGACGACAGCCAATTCTTCCGAAATCTCCTGACACCGTTGCTGTCCGTCGCGGGCTGGCATGTTCAGACCGCAGATTCCGGTGAAGATGCATTGCGCCTGAGGGATCAGGGGCATGATTTTGATGTCATTATCAGTGATATCGAAATGCCGGGAATGAGCGGCTTTGATCTTGCGGAAACTATTCGGCGTGACGGGCGGTGGACGAAAGTGCCGCTTGTAGCGCTCTCGGCGCGGGCAGGCGATTCAGATTTTGCGCGTGGTCGTGAGGTAGGATTTAGCGATTATGTGGCAAAATATGACCGTGATGTACTTGTCAATACGCTGGCCAAAACCGTTGCAATGGCGACAGTTTAAAACAGTTGTTTGTTTTCTTTCCGTGAAATCTCGCTGTAAGGTATCACGACTATATTCCATCGGTGGCGCACCTAATCTCGACGATCTTATGTTGGGCAA
>JAJFIE010000468.1 GCA_021775275.1 Rhodospirillales bacterium
TGGCCGAAATATCGAGGATGTCATTGATCAGCGCCAGCATATGATTGCCGCTATCGTGAATGTCGCCTGCGTATTCTATATAATTTTCGGAACCCAGCGGGCCAAAGTACTGATCCCGTATCATCTCGCTAAATCCAAGAATCGCATTCAGCGGCGTGCGGAATTCATGGCTCATGGTAGCGAGGAATTCCGACTTGGCCTGGTTGGCCCGTTCGACGTCAATCAGGGTTCGCTGTAGATCTTCCTCGACCTTCACGGTATGGGTGACATCCTGAAGCACCTCGTGCTCGCCAATAATCATCCCGTTTTCATCAAAAATCGGGCGCATAATGGAGTTAACATGCCGGATTTCACCATCGGGATTCAGCAGCCTGTATTTTAGCTCCTGACTTTTGCCTTCCCGTACCTCTCGGATTGCAAGACGGTATCTTTCCCGGTCTGCGGGGTGAGTAAGGCCGAATTCGCCATTGATTATCGACGCCGTATCAAAATACCTCTCCACGGTCACGCCATGAATTTGTGCATAGATATCAGAACAGAATATGCAACGGTCCTCAATCGTATCCCAGACAATGTACCCGACCCTCGCAAGCCGCGCGCTTTCATTCAAACGCTCTTCACTTATCCGCAAGGCTTCTTGCACCCGCTTCCTTTCGGAAATATTGGAGGCCGTTCCCCGGTGTCCCACATAGTCGCCGGACGCATTAAATATCGCCTTCCCATTGATCACCGCATGATGGACCCCGCCATTTTTTCCCGGATAGCGGTATTCGAAAGCATCAAAATTGGTATGATTTTCCAGTGCCTGACGGTAGACGGACCACTCTTCATCCTCCATCAACCCGCCGGCAATCTCCTCACGGGTCATCCCTTCAATTTCTGAAAACTTGCGGCCAGACTGCAACACATCGACATCCGCTGATTCCCAGACAACCCGGCCACCGGCATCCGTTTCCCACAACCAGTCCGAAGAGGTCTCGGCAAAATCCCTGAAACGTGCTTCATTCTCTTTAAGCCGCCTCACCGTCTCCTGTTCGCTGTGCACTAGGGACAACATGAGGCCAAGCAACATGACTGCTGCTGGATAGATAATCCCAACGGGCGCAGCGACCTTTGACAGGATAACAAGAGAGGGAACCTCGCCCGGAAATGCAAGGATCCAGAACAAGCCAACCGCTGTCATGGCGATCGCCATGCCTAGCAAATGTCGCGCCCTTATCTCGCGGGGCTTCAGCCGTAACCATGAGCAAAAAACAATACCGACAACCATTACCGACATGATTTCTCCAACATCGACAATCATACCAATGCCGCCAAGATACACGCGGTAGCCGGAAAACAGAACGCCGGCAATAATACCGGCAACGGGCCCGGCGAATGGACTCGCGAGCATGATGATGACCGTATGCCCATCGATACTGATGTTTTCGGCGATATACATCGGAATATGCATGCCGATGATGGCAATCCCGCCAAACAGCACGCCATCGACGATGGCCTCCGCAGAGGCAGGAAGTTGGCTGAATTTGCTTTTCAGAACCCAGTAGACAAACGTCAGAGAAGCGAACATCGACAGGTTCGCGCCGAAATTTGAAAGCAGTTCAGTCCAGTCAGTCATCGTACAGTCATCGCCACGAACCGCTATGATAATTATCTATCTGTAGTGATCAACCCAGAGGTTTTAAAATTTTCACTGATTCAACTGGAAAGACTGTAGATAAAGACATATGCCCGAATGGTGGTGATCTGGTCGCTTCGGGCCGACCCACCTGCGCAAACATCAAAACGAGACGGAATTGTTCACAATTATCAAAGAGCTACGCCCGGATTATAATTATGGATGGAGTATGACGGCGTCGATCCGGCGCAATTTCCCAAAGTCGCGGCGCACCACATGATGCAGCAACGAAAATCCGTCCAGAACGCGCTGCGCGTGGAAGCCGGGGCATAATCCCCGCACAACGGCGTGGATGCGGTGATTGGGGGACGGTATCGGAACCGGGACAGGTTAACGCCGCCGCACGGTTGCGCGTCCGGTCACTCGATCCCATAGTATGTGCTGAGATAATCGAGGATAAGCGCCAGTTCCTCCGGTTCCGGATCGGCCATGCCTTGCTCCTCCACCATCCAGACCAGGGTTTCCTCCCAGCTATCCTTGCTCAACCCCTGCTGTTGAACCGTCTTGAGGGAATGGCAGGCCTGACAGGTATAGAATACCTCCTCACGACCGTTGCCCGGCGGCAGCCCCAGCCAATCCTGATCATCCGCGCCGTAGTGGGTGGCGAGATAGTTCAACACCATGGTGCGGGCCCACGGTTGCATGGGGTGCATGCCGTTGGAATCGACCATCCTGTCCAGGGTCTCGCCCCAGTCCTCGCGGTCCATTCCCTGTTGCGTCACCTGTTGAATAGAGTGACAGGCCGTGCAGTTGAAGTAGGCGGCCTCTCGCCCTGGCCCTTCCGGCAGGCCTTCAAAATCTTCGCTGGCGGCGAGGTGGGTGGGGACCAACAGCCCCCAGCCCACCAGCGCCAATATCGATACAAAACGTACAGTCGACGTCATGAATCAGGCTACCATTACGGCGACGCGGTGCATGGAGTTGTTGAGGTAACCTTTGGGATTCCACGCAATGGCGAACGGCTGCATGCGGTCACGACTATCGGTCGCTCGCGCCCAGACTTCATAGTACCCCTTTGTCGGAAACTTGACCGTTTGCGAGAACCGCTGCCACGCATAGGGATTCACCGGGTTCTGCAAATCGGCCTTGATCCAGGTTACGCCGAAGTCGATGGAAAGCTCCACGGAGGAAACCTCCACATCACCGGCCCAGGCATGACCGCGAATCTGGACCGAGTCCTGTCCCGCGGGCAGATTGACGCCTGTTTCGGGGAAGGTGATCAGGGACTTAACCGGCATTTCCTCGATGATCTCGAAGTCCTCTTTGGGCACCTTGGTGCCGGGTGCGACCGGATAGCCCGGTTTGCGGTAGGCTTTTCCCGTCATCTTGGGACCGTCATGGACGACATCGCGCATGTAGACCCGCTTCAGCCACTTCTGCGAGCATGAGCCGGGCCACCCCGGCACCACCAGACGCAACGGCGCACCGTTCATGGGATGGATATCATTGCCGTTCTGTGCGAAGGCAATGAGGTTGTTGGGGTTCATCGCCTTGTCGATCGGAACACCGCGCGAAATTGGCAACTTGGTCTCGTCGCCGGACAGGTGGGAATCGGCACCCACATGCGCGGTGTAGATCACGTTGGACTTGACGCCGGCGGCCTTGAGGACGTCGGCATAGCGCACGCCGGTCCATTCGGAACAGGCTACGGCGCCATAGGTCCACTGGTTACCCTTGGCCGGTGGATCAAACGCCGCACGACCATTGCCGCCACATTCAATGGTCAACCGCTTTGTGACAACCTCAAACTTGCTCTTAAGGTCGGCAATGGACAGGGTCATGGGATTGTCCACCAATCCGTCGACGGTAAATTCCCAGGTTCCCGCGTTCATGTCCTCCGGCGGGATGCCGTTGTTGCGCACAAAGTGGCGACTGGTGGGGGTGATGTCATCATCCAGCATATGCGCCGGAGTCTCGGCGTTTACCGGTCGGTCGTTCAGGATGGTAATCGCATCCTTGCCCATCATCGGATCGTGGTTGCTCGCCATGGCGACCGGAACGAAACCGGCAGGCATATTGGCATGGAACGGAATACCGGCGCCAACGATGGCGCCCATAGTGGCGAGGCCAGCACCTTTAAGGAACCCGCGGCGGTTCTTGTCGGCGACCCGGCCGAAAATAATTTTGTCCGCCAGTTCCGGATCCTTGTCATACAGATCAAAAAGCTTCACGTCGCCACTAACGGCGTAGTCGTCGTCTCTTGGCATGTTCATCTCCCACTTGACAGTTTTTACACCACAACCCGCACAACGCGGATTGTGACGCCTCCGTGAGATAGAACGTTTCGCGCCGACCAATTATTCCAGAAAAAATAAAAAAAGTTCTCAAGCCGCGCAGGGGGCGCTCAGTTCCCTGCTGATGCCGAGCGCAACGCGGGTCTGGGGATTAACAGGTTGATGGTTGAGGCTGCTCTGTCGAACCGTGGCCGCGATCAACTCAAACCGGTCACCGTCCATGCCCTGGGACATCAGGACATAGTCCAGTGGCCCGGCATTCCATGCCATGGCGCGCAGGTCCGGGGTTCCGATCTCGTGCATGCTTTCATCCATCAACCCCGTGGCGTTTCGCGCCACCATGGTGATCTTGCAGCCCCGCGTTCCAGCATAACCGGCGACAAAAAACTCAACACCAC
>JAJFIE010000469.1 GCA_021775275.1 Rhodospirillales bacterium
CGTAGGTAAAGTCGTGAACGCCGACCTGGGGCTTTGCACCGGAATTAATGTCGGCGATGTCCGCCAGAGCCGTTTGAACAGCCGAAACGGCGCGGGCGGTATCCGCCGTGCCGGACAGGGCGATTTTTGTCTGAACGACACGCTGTTCGTGGGAATTGACGATCACCCGTCCGACAATTTCCTTGTTGGGGACGGTAATCCGCTCACCGTCCTCGCCCACCAGAATAGTCGCGCCCAGGGCAATTTTCTCCACCACGCCGCTGGCCTTGCCTACGGAAATGGTGTTGCCGATGATAAACGGGCGACTGAGAATGATGCCGAGGCCAGCGCCGAAATTGGACAGGGGGCCCTGGATCGCCAGGGTCGCGCCAAATGCGCCGGCGCCGGCAAGGGCTACCAGGGGGCCGATGGAAATACCGAAATTGCCCAGCGTGATAATGACCAGAATGCCGATGATCAGTATCTTGACCACCATGCCGATGAATTCGGCGAGAGTCTGGTTTATTTCCTTTTTCAGCGAAAGGTGCATGACGCGGCGACCGATCCACCCCGCAACCTTCAGGCCGATAAGCAGGAAGACCAGCGCACCGAGGAACTGGAAGCCATAGGAGACGGCGAATTCCAGCAACGTATCGATGAGCGTTTGCAGGGTTTCAAGTCCCTGTTCCATTTCAGTGTCCATCACGAATACCTCCGGTTCCCTGTTCGTATATTCGTATAACGGAGCATAGCCCGCTCGTCTGTTGAATAATCAATTACCTGATTGTGATGACAGAGACCTTATCCGATGCACTATAGATGACGCAGCCCGAGTTGTATGGGGGCGTAGGGATAGAACCATGCCCGAGCAAATAATTCGCAAGGAAAACGGACATCCGTTTTATGCGGGGTTGGAAAGTTTTGATGACTTTGCCGCCGTTTCAGACCTGACGCGTTATGCCCCCGCGCCGGACGACTGGCTGGTGGTCATCGCCGATATCAAGGGATCGACCAAGGCCATCGGCGAGGGACGTTACAAAGACGTCAATATGGTGGGAGCCGCCTGCATCACGGCAGTTTTGAATGTCACCCGGGGACACGAAATCCCTTATGTGTTTGGCGGTGACGGTGCGACCATGGTTATCCCGGCGGAAACCCTGCCCCGGGTGCGTCAGGCGCTGCTGAAGACCCGCAGTCTGGCACAGGCGGGGTTTGGCCTTTCTCTGCGTATCGGTGCGGCGCCAGTCAGCCGGGTGCGCGGGGCGGAGATCGACGTTTTGGTGGCGAAATTCCGCCTGAGCCCGGGCAACTATATTGCGATGTTTGCCGGTGGCGGCGTGGGTCTGGTGGATAAACTCATCAAGGAAGACGATGGCACTCAAGGGTATTTGATGGTCGAAGACTCGCCGGATGAGATGCCGGACCTGGAAGGCCTGTCCTGTCGATGGGAGCCGCTTGCCGCCCAACGGGGGGTCATGTTGAGCCTGCTGGTTCAGGCGCTGGCGGATAAGCGGGAAGAGGCCGCGGGCACCTACCGTAGGGTGATAGCAGGCCTGACCGAGGCATTGGGGTTCGATCCGCAGAAAAACCGCCCGGTCAAGGCAAGCAACATGCGCTTTCGCTGGCCGCCGCGCGGGCTGAAGGCGGAAGCGAAAGCGACCCACGGTGGGCAGGGTTATATGCGCCGGCTGTTGTTCCTCTACTGGCAAAGTTTTCTGCAATGGCTATTGGAGGTCTTCGATTTGCAGGGTGGTGGATATGATGCGCCGGTTTACCGTGGTGAATTGCGGGAAAACTCGGACTACCGGCGCTTCGATGATACCCTGCGCATGGTGCTGGACTGTGCGCCTGACGAGGTCGCCGCCATTGAGGCGGCGCTTGCCGGTTTTCGGGAACAGGGACTGATCGCCTATGGCACGCATCAGGCGGATAGCGCGTTGATGACGTGCCTGATTTTCAGTCTGGTTGAAAGTGAACATGTGCATTTCATCGACGGGGCCGATGGCGGTTTTACCATGGCCGCGCGGCAGCTTAAAGAGCAGCTCGTCGCCACAAATTAAACCGCACGAACCTCGATGGGCCATCCTGTAGAATCACGCGGTTCGGTCCTCGCTTACGTCATTCATCCAGTCTTCGATCAGCCAGCGGGCAATGGAATCCCGGCGCGACAGTCGCCGGTCATCCCGGTCAGCTTCGGAAAGCGCGCATATTTCCGAATGTGAAAACCACAGGGCTTCCTCCAACTCGTCTACGCCTACATCAATATCAAAGGTGACGGCGCGGGCGCGAAATCCGAGCATAAGAGATGACGGAAAGGGCCATGGTTGCGATGCACGGTATTCCACGTCTTCGATGGCGATGCCGGCCTCTTCCATGACTTCCCGGGCGACGGCGGTCTCAAGGCTTTCGCCGGGTTCGACGAATCCTGCCAGCGACGAATACATGCCGGACGACCAACTGGCCTGCCGTCCCAGCAGACAGTGCGCCTCGCCATCAAATTCCGCCGTGACCAGCATGATCACCGCCGGGTCGGTGCGCGGGAAA
>JAJFIE010000470.1 GCA_021775275.1 Rhodospirillales bacterium
CCTGTTGACGCCCTCGTCGGCGTCACGGGGATGTGCGCCCGCTGCCTTTTTGTTTGTGGTTTGATGAGATGAGACGTGTCGTTATTACCGGACTCGGGATGGTCAATGCGCTGGGATGTGGCGCAGAGGATAACTGGCGCCGAATCCTGAACAGCGAAAGCGGAATCTCGAAGATCGAGAGATTCGACGTCTCCGACCTGCCGTCCAGGGTCGCCGGACAAATCACGACAGATGGCGGCGAGCGGTCTTTCAATGCGGAAGACTTTATTTCGACCAAGGACCAGCGTCGCATGGATGATTTCATCATCTATGGCGTCGCCGCGGCGCAGATGGCCATTGACGATTCGGGCTATGTTGCCGAAACCGACGAGCAGAAATGGCGCACCGGTGTGCTCATCGGCTCCGGAATCGGTGGTCTGCCGGAAATCTCGAAAGGGACCATGACTGTCGAGGAGGGCAACGTCCGTCGTCTGTCACCGTTCTTTATCCCGGCGAGCCTGATCAATCTGGTGTCGGGTCACGTTTCCATCCGGGGCGGTTTCAAGGGACCGAATCACGCGGTGGTGACGGCATGTTCCACCGGCGCACACGCCATCGGCGATGCCGCACGGATCATCATGTGGGAAGATGCGGACGTTATGATCGCGGGCGGCGCGGAAGCGGCGATTTCACGTGTCGGTGTCGCCGGGTTCTCTCAGGCGCGCGCGCTTTCCACACACTTCAATGATACCCCCGAACGGGCCTCGCGCCCGTGGGACCGTGACCGCGACGGTTTTGTCATTGGGGAGGGCGCCGGTATCGTCGTGCTGGAGGAACTGGAGCACGCCAAAAAACGCGGCGCCAAAATCTATGCCGAGGTCACCGGATACGGTATGTCGGGTGACGCCCACCACATTACGGCGCCGGCCAGCGATGGCGACGGCGCGTATCGCTGTATGATGGCGGCCCTGAAACGGGCTGAGTTGAACCCCGAAGATATCGATTATATCAACGCCCACGGCACCTCCACACCGCTCGGTGACGAGATTGAACTGAACGCCGTGAAACGCGCCTTTGGATCAGCGGCGGATAGTATATACATGTCCTCAACCAAATCCGCAGTCGGGCATTTGCTGGGCGCGGCAGGCGCCGTCGAAGCCATTTATTCCGTTCTGGCCATTCGCGACGGTGTGGCGCCGCCGACACTGAACCTGGACAACCCGTCCGAGGGGTGTGATCTGGAACTGGTTGCGCATACGCCCAAGGAAAAGACCATCAAGGCGGTGCTCTCCAACTCCTTTGGATTTGGCGGAACCAACGCGTCTCTCGTCTTCAAGGCCCTGGACTGATAGGTTTGCCCCTATAATGGGCAGGCTGTTCCTCAAAATCGGTATGCTGATCGTGCTGCTTGGCGCGGTGGCTTTCGGTGGGGTTGCTGGATGGGTTTACTCCGAGTTCACCCGTCCCGGCCCGCTGGCGCAGGA
This sequence comes from Rhodospirillales bacterium, assembly GCA_021775275.1. Lineage (GTDB taxonomy): Bacteria > Pseudomonadota > Alphaproteobacteria > Rhodospirillales > Casp-alpha2 > JAJFIE01. The sequence continues at coordinate 1,464 of JAJFIE010000470.1, forward strand.
TGCCACGGTGGTGGTGCCATCCGGTGGCGGCGTCAAATCCATTGCGAAAATTCTCGTCGAGAAGGGTGTTATCGGGAGCGCCCGGATATTCGAGCTTGGCGCCCGGACCATGGATGATGCTGCAAGCCTGCGCGCTGGCGAGTTTTCCTTTACGGCAAATATCAGTGCGCGCGATGTGGTGAGAGTTCTTAAATCAGGCAAGACCGTTCAGCGCCGTCTGACGATCGCGGAAGGCCTTTCATCTTCGCAGATTATCGCCCAGCTCAATGGCACGGATGGGTTGGATGGCGTGATTATAGTGACCCCGCCTGAAGGTTCGTTGCTGCCGGAGACTTATTATTTTTCCTATGGTGATGCGCGGCCGGACATTATCCGGCGTATGCGACAGGACATGCGCGACACCGTTGCGGATTTGTGGGTTACACGCGAGGCAGGTCTGCCGCTGAAAACGCCTGACGAGGCATTGGTACTGGCTTCCATTGTCGAGAAGGAAACCGGGCTGGCGGCTGAGCGGGCGCGGGTCGCTGCCGTATTCATCAACAGATTACAGCGTGGTATGCGACTGCAATCCGACCCCACCGTCGCCTATGGGCTGACGGAAAACGGCGCTCCCCTGGAGCGCGCCTTAAGCAAGGCCGATCTGAAGACCCCGACGCCCTATAATACCTATATCATCGATGGCCTGCCGCCCGGCCCCATCGCCAACCCGGGCAGAGCGGCATTGCAGGCGGTGTTACATCCGCTGGCCACGAAAGATCTGTATTTTGTCGCCGATGGTACCGGCGGTCACGCCTTCGCCAAGTCGCTGGATGAGCACAACAGGTACGTCAGGCGCTGGCGCAAGATACAGGCACAGCAGAACGGCGAGTAGCGCCTGATTGTACTCCTTGTCAGGGGCAACCCAGCCAGCAACGCGGGATTGCCGGCTGATAGTGTCGCGCGCCGCCAGCTCAGATCATGGTATAACGGAAAGGCGGTCTGCGTGGCTTCCGGCGGGGGTATGTGGAAAGATTCTCAACATACGAGGCCGGCCCAGGAAGCTGGTCAGATGACTGTATTTAAATGATGGTGAGAACCGAGCGTCATTGCTATGGATTTAATGA
>JAJFIE010000048.1 GCA_021775275.1 Rhodospirillales bacterium
GCACAGGCTGGCCTCGGCCATGGCGCGGGCAGTCTCGGCCCCATAGGCCTGCGCCCATGACTGAAAGAGCCAGTCCGGCGTGTTCAGCAGGGTGGCATCCATGCCCCTCAGGCGACCGGCCCCTTCCGCCGCCGTTCTGCGCATGATCGCGTTGACCATTTTGGCATGGCCCGAAAATCCAATGCGGCGCACCAGATCAACACTGGTCGATGCCGCCGCATAAATTGGAACATTGAGAAAGAGAGCCTGCGCCATACCGATTTTCAACACCGTGAGAACGGCTCCGGCTTTACCCTTGGGTTGGCGGTCAACAAACGCCGCCAACAGGGCACTCAATTCTCCGTGATGGCGTAGCACGGTCATCACCAGCTGGCGGTGGAAGGCTTTGTCGCGTGAGTCTTTCAGGGGCTTTCGCGCCCGCGTCAGGGCGTCATCCAGCGCTACATTTTCTGTCAGCACAGCGTCCAGAGTCTTGAAAGCGGCGACCCGGGAGGCGCTTTTCGGTCCCTTTTTGGAAGGCGGGGTTGTGTCAGATGATGTATTATTCTGCTCGCTCATGGCCTCTCTTGCCCGAAGGTTGCCACGAATACAAGCCGGATCATCATCATGTGTGAATGGGAATAATCTTTGTTTTGAGATTTGCCATCATGGGGTATCGTGGGTCACAGATTACAGGATAAGGAAGGCGTTGATCATGTCAGGTACGCATCCGGGCGATGAAAAGCCTACGAAAAAACTACCGTTACAAGACAGTAATGAAAAGACAGATGCTCTGGTTGGCGGCGAGGCGCAGCACGGCGACGGAGAGAAAGCCAAGCCACTCGACCCCACTCGCTATGGCGATTGGGAAAAAAACGGTCGATGCATCGATTTTTAGACATTTTTATCTAGAAGAACGGACCTTGGGTATGGCATTTTTCCCGGGGGATATTCGTAGTATTTGTTGAACACCTGTTGGAATTCAACGTTCAGCGCTACATGGAACCTGTCTTACCATGGCAATGATAAAAGCCCTTATGGACTGGTTGATAAAGTCCAAACCTGCTGCCCAGCCGGCAGAGCCAAAGCAAAAAAACTTTGTGCCGACTCAAACGTCGATTGATGCGGCATTAGCGGTTCTCGTGGCGAATATGGATGGGCCGGATGGCGCAACGATTTCTGGACGTATTGCCGATGGACTATCCCGTTTGTCGGGTGTGCACGTTTCGCGAACGGATCAGCATATTACCATACCAAACGGCACATCGATGACCGATAGTCTTGTAGCGGCATCGGAACTAGGGCGCGACTGTCTGTTCAAGCATGATGCCGATATTCTGATCTGGGGTGCTGTAGGTGAAACAGGGGCAGGCCTCACGGTTCGGTTTTTGCCCTTGAACCCGGTCCCTGATGGACGTCCTGGTGCATTTGGTCTGGGTGATCAGCTCGATATCCCCGTTCAATTTTCTGCGGAAATTGCGGACGTTATTGCCGCCTGCGCCGTGGCGACGGGAGGGCCGACCCGAAATGGATCCAGGACGGCGGCCATGAAATTGGTCCATGAGTCTATGGATCGCATTCGCTTGCTGGCGGAGTCAGGCCTGGGCAGCCTTGATGCTGCTCAACGACTGACTGTCCTGATTGCCGTAGCTAATGTAGTAGCAACGGATTCCAGAGGCAAAGGAGGGCAAGACAGCCTGCGGGATGCCATTTCAATTTATGGCAAGGCCATTGCCGCCATTCCGACTGACACCGACGGCGTCCGGCGGGCTTTGCTGCACAGTCATCTGGCGCTTGCACTTCAGGCCATGGCATCAGGCGACGAGGGTACGGAGTCACTGGAGCAAGCGGTTGCATCCTATCAGGCTGCCATTGCGGTATTACACAAATCCAGTCATGCCCAGGACTGGGCCATGGCGCACATGCGCCTGGGATTGGCGCTCTATCGCCTCGCAGTGAAATCCGGGCGATCCAAATTGATGAAAGAAGCCGTGCTGGCGTTAAAACAGGCGCTGACCGTCTTCACCAAGGAGTCCAGCCCCGGCAAGTGGGCGGAGGTCATGAATCATATCGGTGTCATCATGACGGGGCTGGGCGAGGACATGGCCAACAACAAAATACTTGAGCAGGCATTGAAAATATTCGGTGAAGCGCTTGTTGTGCGCAAGCGGGAAATGGTGCCGACATTGTGGGCCCAGACCAATAACAACATGGGCGCGGCTGCATTCGCGCTGGCAAAGCGCACCAAAAACAAGGCGATGATGGAGCAAGCCGCCATGGCGTTCGAGGGCGCCGTGGACGTTTATCGCCAATCCGGGAAGAGTCCGCGCATCCATGTGATCGAAAAGAACCTCAAACTGGTGCAACGGCGGTTAGAGGTTATGTAAATCAAATCCTGACTCCATTGCGCAAGGCTTTGGCAAGTTCCTCGACAGATGAATCGAACCACGACCAGGTACGAGTCGTCGCAGCATCCCCTACCAGATAGACGGCGCGGGAAAATTCGGGCGCGTCCGCCACCTTGAATAGCACGCCTGATTCCATGAATTTTGCCACCATGCTTAGGGGCAGGTAACCGGTGCCGCCTTTAGTCAGCAGATGGTCCAGGGCCCACGTTGCTGTTCCGAAGATCAGAGCAGGTGCGGCAGCATGGGGAAATACAGCGGCATGCTGACGACGAAAACCCTCGCCCAGATCAACATAAAAATGAGGCGATTGAGGATAAGGGTCATTCGGTGATCGTGTGGATACCAGAACCAGCGGATCTTCAAACAGAGGCCGGGCAAAGGCGTTATCCTTGACGTCAGGTGAGTAACAAAAAGCAACATCCACAAGGCCGCTGATCAACCACCGGTCCAGATCGGGCTGTTCTCCACCCCATACGGAAAGCGCCACTTCCGAATGATCGGCCTGAATAGTATCAAACCACCGCTGCCCTACGTCACGCCACAGATCAAAATGGCATCCGATGTTGCAGACTGTCTCAAAAGTTTCAGGCAACATGATTTCATGGTTCGCCTGCCTCCATAACTGCATCATCAGTTCTGCGTAGCGTTGAAACTTGAACCCGGCGGAGGTAAGTGTCGTTCCGGATTTGTTGCGCAACAAAAGCTTCTGCCCTAACTGATCCTCGAGCGCATTGATGCGGGTGGTGACTGTGGATTGGGTTACATGAAGTCGATCGGCAGCGCGGTTCAGATTCCCCGCTTCGATCACTTCAAGGAATGTCCGCAGGAAGGAAAGATTCATGGGCAGAGCCTCTCAGCCATCTCGGCAGATGTTTCGATGGGCATCAATTTAGTTAAAAAAAACCGAACTTTATATGCTGAAAAAATCGTTTTTTAAATTTAGATATTAAAATTACCATCCATGCATCATTTGTCATCATGACATCGGGTGAATAAGGAGCAGGGGCGCGGGCCATGGAATTTAATCAGTTTTTGACCAGCTATATGCCGGATACAACAGTGGGCGGCAAAGCGCATTTTGATAATCTGGTGGCGCAGGCGGTGCATGCGGACCGTTTGGGCTTCAAGAGTGTATCGTTGCCCGAACACCATCTGATCAATATTCTGCTGATGCCGTCGCCCCTGCAGATGGCGGTCAAGATCGCCACCCTGACGCAACGGATTGAGATCGTCACCGCCGTGGCCGTGTTGCCCCTTCACGATATGCGAATCTTCGCCGGTGAACTGACGCAGGCCGATATTCTGTGTGACGGACGGTTGGTGCTAGGGATCGGCCGGGGCGCATTTGCCTATGAAATGGCTCGCCTTGGCACGCCCCTTGAAACCTCCCGTGATAAACTGAATGAGTCCCTTGAGGTGTTACAGGCATTATTGGCCGAAGAAGAAGTCTCCTGGGATGGCCAGTTCTATCAGTTCGAACCCATCACCATTATGCCAAGGCCCATGCGCCCCATCCCCATGATGCTGGCGGTCATGGATGTTGAGGGAATTTACCACTGCGCGAAGCGGGGGTTTCACATCCAGACCACGGTTCTCCACGCGACCCATGAAGTTCTGCTGGAGCGGGTCAGTTCGTTCCTTCGTGGAAAAGAGGCGTGTGGCGACGAAGGTCGGGACCTTACCTTGTCTTTGCAGCGGATCGCCTATTGCGCTCGCGATGAGGCGGATGCCCAGGAAAAAATCACCATGGCCTATGAGTACTATAAACGCTTTGACAATGTGTTCACCGGCCCCGGCATTGTATCGCACGGCGCCATCGAGCCCCTACCCCGCGAACAAACCATTGAGGAGTTGGGTCAGAACCTGTTGATCTGTCCGCCGAATGAAATGGTTGATCGTCTTGGCTTATACGACGAGGCCGGTATTGATGAAGTCATTCTCAGCAATGGCATAGGACAGTCGCAGGATGATATGTTGGAGAATATGGACCGCTTTGCCACCGAGGTAATGCCCCACTTTGCCGAATCAGATGCCCAGGCTGTCGCCTGAGCACATAGCCAGTCATTAAACAGGAAAAGAGCCACACGATGCCCATGATCCGCGTTGAAATGTATGAAGGTCGAACCACTAAACAAAAAAGAAATCTCGCCAAAGCCCTGACGGACAGTTTCGTTGAAACCTGCGGCGGCAAGCCGGAACAGGTACAGATTGTCATTCAGGATATCAGCACCGATGACTGGGCGGCGGCCGGGGTACTGGCGTCGGATCGTATAGCGGCCGCAAAGAAAGAGGATCGCATTGCCGCGACGGAAAACAAAACATGACGGCATTGGACTGCGTTCATTCGATTGAGGGACAGGGGCCGGCTCTGTTTCTGGTACACGGAATCGGTTCACGGCGTCAGGCATGGGACAAAGTGGCGCCATATCTGAAGGACGATTTTACTTGCATCAGCTAT
>JAJFIE010000471.1 GCA_021775275.1 Rhodospirillales bacterium
CGTCGGCGAGGTCTGCATCTTGGTAAGCCCATAGATGATATTGTCGTGCAACAAGACGGTCATATCCATATTGTATCGAATGGCGTGAATCCAATGCGCAGTGCCGATGGAGCAGCAATCACCGTCGCCCGTATTGACGAAGACATGAAGGTCCGGGCGGCGCATTTTGATGCCTTCCGCGATGGGCAGCGCACGACCGTGGAGCCCATGGAAGCCATAGGTGTTCTTATAATGGGGAAAGCGGCTGGAGCAGCCGATCCCCGAGACGAAAACCGTTTTCTCGCGCGGCAGGCCTTCATCCCGGCACAGGCGTTGCATGGCTGTCAGGATCGCGTTGTTGCCGCATCCCGTACACCACCGTGGAGCGCAGCGTTGATAGTCCTCGATCACATGTCGGTTCGTATCCGATTTCAACAGACGTTCGGTCGTGGCGGATGGCATCGTCAGCTCCCTTCCGTTTCCAGCTTGTTCCGGATTACCTGGCAAATGGCGCCGGGTTTCAGGGGCTTTCCCTTGACCTCGCCCCAGCAATCGAAGTCGATCAGGTACCGGCTCCTGAGCAGCAGCGCCAGATTGGAATAGCGGCGATTGTCCTCGTCAATGAGATCGCATTCCATACTGTCATTCCAGTTGCTTTCCACCGTCATCACCTTGTCGAAGCGCTGAAAGATATCCTTCAGCCCGGACGGCAGTGGCTGAATGAACCTCAGATGCAGCGAGGAAACCTTCAGGCCATCGGCGCGGGACCGTTCGACGGCTTCTTCGATGGCGCCTCTGGAGCTGCCCCATCCGACGATCAGCAGCGCACCCTCATCGCCACCAAAGACCGACGGTGTTGTCAGGGTCTTCTGAAGCGCCGCCAGTTTCAGGCTGCGGTGCCGCATGCCTTCCTGATTGATCTCGGGGTCATACGCGACCCGGCTGTTTCGATCATGCGCCAGGCCGGTCAGGCAATGCATGCCGTGTGGCTGGCCGGGAACCAGTCTGCGCGCGAGGCCGGTCTGAGCATCCCAGTCATAGGGGGCCGCGCCATCCGGCAGGCTGATCTGATCGACGGGCGCGGCGACCCAGCCCTCGGAAAACTGCGGCCGCGTGAAGGGCTGTTGCGCGGTCGCCAGATTGGCGTCTGTCAGTACGACAACGACCATGTGGAAGGTCTCGGCGATGCGCCGCGCCGTTATCATCGAGTAGAAACAGTCCTCGATGCCGGATACGGCCATGACGACCTTGGGCGCATCACCGTGGTTGCCGAAACATGCCGACAACAGATCGCTCTGCTCTCCCTTGGTCGGCTGGCCGGTGCTCGGCCCGCCGCGCTGAACGTTGATAACAACCAGTGGAATTTCGCCCATGACCGCCAGACCGATCGCCTCCTGCTTCAGCGAATACCCGGGACCCGACGTAATGGTCAGGGCGCATTTTCCGGCGTAGGACGCACCGATGGCGAAGGCGCAGGCGGCGATCTCGTCCTCTGCCTGATGAACGATACCGCCGACTTTCTGGAAAACCTCACTCAGATAATGCGAGGCGGACGTCGCAGGTGTAATGGGGTACATGGCGCAGACCCGCATGCCCGAGGCCATCACGCCAAGCGCCAGCGAGGTGTTTCCGTTGACGACAATCTGGGCTTCCTCGGATTTTTTCGCCGGAATTTCATATTTGATATCGAGATTGGCTTCGGTCCATTCATAGCCCGCTTCCAGCAGAGTATGGTTTGTTGCGATCACCGCCTCGCTTTTCTTGCGGAAAATGAAAGCGACCTGCTCGCGCGCCATGGCCATGTTCATGCTGTACAGGCTGCACAGCATACCGAGCACAAACATGTTCTTGCCGCGCTTGGCATCGGGCACATGGCGCAGACACTCTTCTTCCATGGGGACTTCGCGCACGTCAAAGCCTTGATCGATAAGCGCGTCGCGGGTTTCCGTATAGGACGCAACGATTGCCGGATCCCGGTCTTGGGACCATTTGTTCTCCAGCAGAATAATGCAGCCGGGTTTAAGCTCGTCGGCATGCAAGCGCCCGATCAGCACCTGTTCGTTAAAGGCGACAACCAGATCCGCTTCATCGCCACCATTGGAAATTCGCTCCGCGCCCAAGCGAACCCGGTTCCCGCTGGCTCCTTCGATGCTGCGCGCTGGTGGCTGGATCTCGGCGGGAATGATCTCCAGCGTCCAGATGCCGTTTCCCATCCTGGCGGCGATGGCGGCGAAGGTTTGGCCACACTTCTGGGCCCCTTCACCGGAGTCGCTCAATACTTCGACGATGTGCTCGCGCAGTATTTCCGGTGTCTTTTCCAATGGCGCCGGTACCGTCTTTGGCTTGTCGGCTGGGCCCATATCCAGATTTGGAGTCGTATCCATCGTCTTTTCCGTTCGTCGATTCTTTGGTCTGCCTGCGGTGACCACCTAAGCCAGGCGGGCGCGGACAAAGTTCTTTTCTTCAACGTCAATGCCGAACAGCGTATTGATCGTTTCATCGGGCGCAGTGGCATAAATGGCGCTGTTGTCGCGAAGGCCCAGATAAGCCTTCATGCTGCGCGCGGCCTTGCGACCGGCGCCCATTGCCAGAATGACCGTGGCCGCCCCGGTGACGATGTCGCCGCCCGCGTAGACACCGGCCATGGATGTCGCCAGGGTTTCATCGGTCTCAATGTACCCCCATTTGTTGAGTGTCAGTTTGCATGTCTGGCCGATAATGGGATTGGGATTGGTTCCAATGGCGTAAACCACCATATCGGTTTGGAATTCATACTCGCTGTCATCAATTGGAACCGGGCGGCGTCGGCCTGAGTCATCGGGCTCGCCGAGTTCCATGCGAACACATCGCATGGCTCCGATATTTCCTTCACCGTCATCCAGTATTTCAACAGGCGCCGTCAGCCAATGGAACTCGATACCCTCTTCCTGGGCATGTTCCAGTTCTTCGAGGCGGGCCGGGCATTCGGCTTCGGTGCGCCGGTAAACACAATAGACCTTCTCGGCGCCCAGTCGCTTGGCGACCCGCAAGGCATCCATGGCCGTGTTGCCTGAGCCGATCACCGCCACGCGCCTGCCTAACCCAAGGGGGGTGTCGGTCGCGGGAAAGTCCCCGGCGCCCATGAGGTTGCACCGGGTCAACAGTTCGTTCGCGGACAGCACGCCGTTCAGGGATTCGCCCGGGATTTCCATGAATTTGGGCGACCCGGCGCCGGTGCCGATGAACACGGCATCGAAGCCCATCTCCTCGCGCATTTGCTCAATGGTGAACAGCCGCCCCACCAGGGTATTGCATTCGATCCGGACGCCCAGTTTGGTCAGATTGGAGAGCTCCGCATCGATGACGTGATTGGGAAGCCGGAATTCAGGAATGCCGTATCTGAGCACTCCACCCGGTGCATGCAGAGCCTCATAGACAATGACCTCGCACCCCGCCTTGGCCATATCGGCGGCGCAAGCCATGCCCGCCGGACCGGACCCGATGATGCCGATCTTGAAGTCCGATGGTTCCTTGTAGGGATTTGCCGCCCAACCTTCCTGAATGGCGAGATCACCGAGCCAGCGTTCCAGCCGACCGATCGCTACGGGCTCGAGGGTATCGCCCACCGGGCAGACACCCTCGCATTGATCTTCCTGCGGGCAGACCCGTCCACAGATGGCTGGCAGGAAGTTGGAGTCGCTGAGTATGGTGTACGCTGCGTGGAAATTCCCGTTGGATATCTCCTCGATAAATCCCGGGATATCAATGCAGACCGGGCAGGCTTTGACGCAGGCTGGTTCCGGGCACAACAGACAACGCGCGCACTCGTTCAGGGCGTTTTCCTGGTTGTAGCCGAGCGCCACTTCGTCGAAGTTTTCGACCCGCACCGCAGCGTCCTGAACCGGGATCGGGGTCCTTTCCTGTGGAATCGTCCGGATCGTTTTCTTCGCCACGTTCGTTCCCCCGTTCTAACCCTCTGCTGTTGAATGAGGTAGCGGTTCGGATTGGTGGCAATGTTCCGACCATTTCCGAACCGCCAGTTTTTCTTCTTCGGTGAACCGGCCCAGGCGGTTCATCAAGTCATCGAAATCAACCTTGTGGCCGTCAAAATCCGGTCCGTCGACACAGGCGAATTTCTGCTTTCCGTCAACGATCACCCGACATCCACCACACATTCCGGTTCCGTCGACCATGATGGGATTCAGGCTGACCGTTGTCCTGATCTTGTGGGGGCGTGTCGCCTCTGCGGAACATTTCATCATGATGGGCGGTCCGATGGCGATAACCTCGTCAATGTCGTCATGTTTTTTAATTGCCGAATCGATCCCGTCGGTCACCAGACCCTTGATTCCCACCGATCCGTCATTGGTGCAGATGATGAATTCATCGCAGACGCTCTCGAATTTATCGCGCCAGAAGACAAGGTCCCTGGATCGGAAACCGACAATGCCGATGACGTAGGCGCCGCTTTCCTTGAAAGCGCGGGCCTGTGGGAAAACTGGCGCCACACCGAGACCGCCACCGACACAGACGACTTTCCCGACACTACCGATATGCGAGGGCACGCCCATAGGCCCAACCACACCGAATAATCTGGCGCCGACGCAGCAGTCTTTCTGCATTTCCTGAGTGGTCTTGCCAACGGCCTGAATAACCAGGGTGACAGTACCGCGGTCGCGATCAAAGTCGGCAATTGTCAGGGGGATGCGTTCGCTGTGCTCGTGAGGCAGGACGATCACGAACTGGCCCGGTCTGGCTGCTCTGGCCATTTGCGGATGAGTGAATTCAATGAGAAACGTCACATCGGAGAAATCCTCGCGAGCGACAATCTCGAAGGCCGACCCTGTGCCAGCGCTATGCGCAAGCACCGTAGCACCAGCCTGATGTTCTTTCGCAGCGGTTATTATTGGGCACATTGTCCACGAGGCCCTGCTAACTTAGTCGATTGAAACTAAATTATAACTTCCAACGACGGATCGGGCCTTGACCTCGATCAATCCTAGGCGCGTCGGCTGATCGGCACGAAATCGCGCGGCTTGCGACCGGTGAACAATTGCCGTGGCCGACCGATCTTCTGCACCGGCTCCTGGATCATTTCGTTCCATTGGGCGATCCATCCCGCAACGCGGGCGACGGCGAAGATCACCGTAAACATGGACACAGGGATGCCCATTGCCCGGTAGATGATGCCCGAATAGAAGTCGACATTGGGATAGAGATGCTTTTCGACAAAGTATTCGTCCTCAAGGGCGATGCGTTCCAGCTCCATGGCCATATCCAGCAACGGCTCATCCTTGATGCCAAGCTCGTCGAGGACCTCGTGACAGCTCTCGCGCAGGATGGTAGCCCGGGGATCATAGCTCTTGTAGACCCGGTGACCGAAACCCATCAGGCGGAACGGATCGTCCTTGTCTTTGGCGCGCTTGATGAACTCAGGCACTCGCTCCTTGCTGCCAATTTCCGTCAGCATGCTGAGAACGGCCTCATTGGCGCCGCCATGCGACGGACCCCAGAGCGATGCGATACCGGCAGCAACACA
>JAJFIE010000472.1 GCA_021775275.1 Rhodospirillales bacterium
TTTGAGACGCCATCGGCGCTGGAAAAAGGTGTGCGTATTCTTGAGCAATTGCAGGATAACGATCGCTATCATGCCTATGCGCGCCTGAGAGGGCGGATTGCCATTCAAACCGGGTTCTCCGATGCCGGTCGGTTTGTGGGCCAGATTCCCGCCTGCCTCGCCATCGAACGGTTGCAGATGAAGCTCGCCCGAATGCTCGGCACCCGGGGTACCGATGGTATTGAAGTCCTGTTCTTCAATACTCACGGTGAGTCTATCGGTCGCGGGGCGCATCCGGAAAGCATGTCGGACCGGTTCGACTATATCCTCACACCTGGTGTGCGGCGTCAGTTCGCACGGGCCGGTATTCCGCTAAAGCACGAGACCAGTTTTCAGGGCGGTGATGGTTACCTGCCGTTTACCAATGCCGTGCTGGCCCGGGCCAGTCTGTGTTGTATTCTGGAAAACGCCCGCACCATCCCCGCAGGTGATGATGCAATGGTCATTGAGAACGTTGCTGACGATCAGTTTTACCGTCACACGGATTTCAGTCTCGATTTTTTCCTGCATTTGAAAGGCTATCAGGAAGCCTTGTTTGAGGATGAAGATTACCGTGTAGCGCTGGGTTGTTTCGGAACCAATCTGCTGTTCAAGACCGGTTCGCGGCGTTCACTTCGCCAGCACGAAATCACCAATGCCGTGGACCGGGGCAATCCACGCCAGATGCGCGCCATCCCCCACAACGCAATTCTTCAGCAACTGGGCTTTGTCGCCCATGTTGTCAGTGGCGTCGGTTCAGCGGTTGGCGATGAGCAGGATCGTTTCATCGATCTGTGCCAGCATTCTGACCGGGTCAAACGGTTTATGGACATGGTTGCCTATGCGAAACGCTTGAGCAGCCTGAATACCCTGAGCGCCTATGCGCGGTTGTTTGATCCCGGATACTGGGTGGCGCGGGCCTATTCCGGTGGCGAGGACGAACGCGCGTCGCCGTTCCGTAAACTGGGCCGACTGCTCAATACCGATCCCAGACACGAGGCGATCATGCGCCTGGTGCATCATCTGCGCGAAGACGCTATCGATCTTCATGGCATGCTGGATCAGTTATCGCTGAAAAGCGGAAAGATGCCCGACGATTCCCGGTTGGAACTGGATCTGTTACACGCCATCCGCATTGCCCTGATGGAACACATCTTCCTGCTGGCGGCACAGATGCCGGCATTTGCGCCGCGTCACGATATCTCGCCGGATCAGGTCATGACACTGGTGTTGTCCATGGACATTCCCGAGGCGGTATCGCTGTTGAAGGAAGTCTTTCCGGCGGATGTGGTCGCCAGCGCGTCAGCATCTTTCGATGAGGATGCGGATTACATGCCGGGCGAGACCGGTGGGTACCCTTCCCTGCATCAGCATCTGATCGAGCCCATGGCCGAAAGTTATGAAGCCCTTCGCCGGATCAGCGTCGCAGTATCCCATCATTTCCGGGCGCATGGCTAGCTGGCTTCAGTCTACCGCAACAAGGGCCGCAGCAACCTGTCGGCCTTCGGAGAGCAGGAGATTGAAGGTGCGGCATGCCGCGCCCGTGTCCATCCATTCCAGAACGATGCCGTGTTCGCGCAAACCGTCCCGTAGGGACCGGGGCGGTGTGGAGAATGTCTTTCCACAGCCAAATATCAGAATCTCCAAATCCGCCGCCGCATCGATAACGGGCCCTAGATCGTCCGGGCAAATCGCTTCCATGGACGGAACCTGCCAAGGGAGCAAATGATCGGCGAAAACGATGAAGGAGCCTTCATGGTGCGGTTCGGCGCCGATGCGAAAACCGCCATTGCCATAACCCCGGATCAGGTTGGCGCCTGTTGACGCGGCGGGTGTGATCTCGATGTTCGACATGGCGTCACGATACCGATCAGGTGGTTGTGGCGGGAACGTCCTTTTCGATTGCCACGTCATCGCCGTCATCACCATCAGCAACCTGTTGGCGGTCGAGATTAAGGTGCAGCAACGCCGGTACGGCCAGACAGATGGATGAGTAGGTGCCGATGATCACGCCGAAGATCATGGCGAAGCTGAAATCACGAATGACAGCACCACCCAGAAAATAAAGAGCCAGCAATGCAATCAACGTGGTCACGCTGGTGATCACGGTCCGTGACAGGGTCTGGTTGATGCTTTCGTTCAGCAGGTCCGCCAGCGGCTTTTTCTTGTATTTCCTCAAGTTTTCCCGGACCCGGTCATAAACCACCACGGTGTCATTGATGGAGTAACCGGCAATGGTCAGCACGGCGGCCACCGTGGACAGGTTGAACTCAAGCTCGAGGAACGAAAAAACGCCAATGGTTGCGAACACGTCATGCAACAGGGCAACCACCGCACCGACACCGAACTGCCATTCAAAGCGCAGCCAGATGTAGACCAGGATTGCCATAATGGCGAGGCCGACGGCGAGGATGCCATCCCACAGAAGTTCTTCACTGACTTTGGGCCCGACAAATTCGGTCCGGCGGTATTCGACGTTGTCGCCCAGCACGGCCTTGATGGCGGATACGGCCTGATCCTGCCCGGCTTCACCGCCTTCCTGTTTCTGGACCCGAATCAGGACTTCGGTCGGCTCGCCAAACTCCTGCAATGCCACTTCACCCAGATTCAGCGATCCCAGTTGGGAGCGCATGGAAGCAATGTCGGCTGGTTCGGGCGTCTGGATTTCAATCAGGATGCCACCCTTGAAGTCGATGCCGTAATTGAGTCCCTTGGCCAAAAACAGACCAATGGAAGCCAGAATGATCAACGCGCTGAAGGCGAAGAAAACCGTTTTCTTGGGGATGAACGACAAATTGATGGTGCTCGGGATCAGGTGCAGACCGCGCATGGTTTTGATCTTTCCTTTATATCCTAAAGCGGTAATTGATCGGGCCGCTTGGCGCGTAGCCAGGTGGCGACCATCAGGCGTGTCAGCATGATGGCGGTAAACATGGACGTGACGATACCAATGGCCAGCGTCACGGCGAAACCCCGGACCGGGCCGGAACCCAACAGATACAACAGAACTGCGGCGATCAGGGTCGTCACATTGGCATCGATAATGGTCTTGAAGGCGCGCGAATACCCGGCATCAACAGCGGACATGGGGGTGCGCCCGATGCGGACTTCTTCGCGAATGCGCTCAAACACCAACACATTAGCATCCACGGCCATGCCGATGGTCAGCACGATCCCGGCGATGCCCGGCAGGGTCAGGGTCGCCTGCATGGCTGACAAAGCGCCCAGAATAAGGAACATATTGATCATCAGGGCCACATCAGCCATGACGCCGAACAGGCCATAGGCCACACCCATAAAGACAATAACGGCAACGAGTCCAATCAGACTGGCGATCTTGCCCGCAGCAACGGAATCAGCGCCCAGACCGGGGCCGACACTGCGTTCCTCGAGGATCGTCAGCGGGGCCGGCAGCGCACCGGCGCGTAACAGCAAGGCCAGATCCTGCGCGTCCTGAACCGAGAAATTTCCGCTGATCTGCCCCGAGCCACCGAGGATCGGCTCGCGGATAACCGGGGCGCTGATGACCTTGCCATCGAGAACAATGGCGAAGGGGCGGTTCACGTTCTTGGCTGTGACATCGCCGAATTTCTTGGCGCCTCTGGTATCGAAACGGAACGTCACGATGGGCTGATTGGTGCGTTGATCAAAGCCCGGCTGGGAATCGACCAGAGTCTCGCCACCCACCATGACCCGCTTGCGGATCAGGTATTTTCGGGGTTCACCGCTGGCGTCCAGTTCATCGGCGGATTCCATGAGCGTCGATCCCGGCGGCACCCGTCCGGCGATGGCCTCGCTCACACTGTTTTCGGTGTCAACCAGATGGAACGCCATCTTGGCTGTCTTGCCGAGCAGCCGTTTGACCCGCTCAGGATCATCAACGCCCGGCAACTGAACCAGAATGCGGTCGTCGCCCTGACTCTGGATCGTGGGTTCACGCACACCGGTTTCATCAATACGCCG
>JAJFIE010000473.1 GCA_021775275.1 Rhodospirillales bacterium
GTGGGCGACCGATCATCCGGGTGGTTTTTCCGACGACCATGTGATCACACTGAAACGCCTGATCCCGCGGTTTGCCCTGGTCGCCAAGCTGGCCAACCGCGAACGCCTGACACAGAACGTCGCCCATGCCTATCTTGGCGAGAAAGCCGGCGGGCGCGTTCTGGACGGTCAGATCAAGCTGGGCGATGGTCAGAACATTCGCGCCGTCATCTGGTTCTCCGATTTACGAAACTCGACGCCGCTGGCGGAACAGTTATCCCGCGAGGAGTTTCTCGGACTGCTGAACGACTATTTCGACGCATTGGCAGGCGCTGCCATGGAAAACGGCGGCGAGGTTCTCCGGTTTATTGGTGACGCCGCACTGGCGATCTTTCCTATCAGCATCGACGGCGACGGTTATTCGGATGCGGAGGCGAGAGAGCGGGCGTTACGCGCAACCTCGGAAGCAACCACCCGCGCCGGGAAATGCAATGCCGACAGGATCAAATCAGGTCAAACGCCATTCCGCTATGGCATTGGCCTGCATGTCGGCGACATCATGTTCGGCAATATCGGCGTCCCCAGCCGCGTCGAGTTTTCCGTCATCGGCGCCGCCGCCAATGAAGCGGCGAGACTGGAGGGTATGACCAAGGAGCTGGGAGAAACCATCCTGGTTTCCCAGGCATTTGCAGACGGCCTGGACGTACCATGGCGCGCGCTCGGCGATCACGCCCTCCGCGGCAGTGATCGCCTCATGACGGTTTTTGCACCACCCGTTTCTGTTAGCAGTTGTTGAGGCAATCACCCGGAGATTTTGACGACCGGCTCGGGAAAATATCAAAAGCCATACGCTGGGCAACTTGATGCAGTACAGGGTCATCCGATGATTTAGGCGCCGGTGACTGTACAACCGTCCACGTCCGGAGTGTGTGTCCGACACAGAACGCCGCCATGGCGCGCAGACGATCAGGTCCGGGAGCTTCGCTCACAGCGGACAGGTTTTTGTCATCACGGCATATGGATGACGGCCCAAAACCTTTGCTGGGCGAGAACAGAACCACAATTCGTGGATCGCGCACATCTTTCGCTTCGAGATTGGACCTGAACTCGGCGGGCGTTCCCACATGAACAGTGGCGAAAGCACCGTTAACCACCTGCGCTACCTGCTCGGTATTTCCATTGAAAGCGTCGCCGACAATGACGGTCCGCACGACGCCATCCCTGGCGGCGGCCCTGAACTGTTCGAAGTCCATCAACGATGGCTCTACCGGGGACACCGAGGAAATCCCGGTCCCTGAACACCCCATCACAACCAAGCTCATGACACTGGCGAAACAACCGGTCCAAAAATTTGAAACCATGACATCTTTCTCCTGTATCGGCGGCGCACGACGATGCGATCCGCCCGGCAATATTGCTAGATTAGCACTCATTATAGGCAGATGTTCAGGTTCTTATAAAATCAATAACGCTCTCGTTTAATTGAACGTCTGCCGGCGCGCTCATAAATTACCGGTTGACGAAACACCTTCAACAACACCATTTCTCAGCGGTGTGGCTATCGTTAATTCCTAATTGAAAACGCCTGAGGAGGATACGGACGTGTCCCAGTACGATTACGATCTCTTTGTTGTTGGCGCCGGGTCCGGCGGCGTCCGTGCAGGGCGCATGTCCGCCGGGTTCGGTGCGCGTGTTGGAATGTGTGAAGACATGCGGGTTGGCGGCACCTGCGTCATGCGTGGCTGCGTCCCCAAGAAGCTGCTGGTCTATGGCGCACACTTCCATGAAGAGATTGAAGATGCCCGCGCCTATGGCTGGAACGTAGACGCCAAATCCGCCACGCTCGACTGGCCCCATCTCATTGCCAAAAAAGACGCAGAGCTACAGAGACTGGAGGGCGTTTATCACTCAATTCTGGGCAACGCTGGCGTTGAGCTCTTGAATGGTCGCGGAAAGCTCATTGACGCCCATACCATTGAGGTGGCCAGTGACACAGACAGAAAAACCGTTACCGCAGAAAAAATCCTGATTACCACAGGCGGCTGGCCGTCCATGCCGGATATTCCTGGCATTGAGCATGTCATCACATCCAATGAAGCGCTGGATCTGAAAGATCTGCCCGGGCGCATGGTCATTGTCGGCGGTGGTTATATCGCTGTGGAATTCGCGGGCGTTTTCAATGGCGCAGGCGTCGAGGTTACGGAAATTATCCGCGCGCCCAATATACTGCGTGGCTTTGATGAAGATGTGCGAAATCACCTGCGCGCCGAGATGGAAAAAAAGGGAATCACCATCCGTTCGGAAACCGTGATCGATTCCATCGAAAGAACTGCGGGTGGATACACATTGACCGTGAATGGCGGCGAGGTTCTTGAGACTGATCTGGTGATGTATGCAACGGGCCGTACGCCAAAGACGGATAACCTGGGGCTGGAAGATGTGGGAATCGAGATTGACCGCGCCCGCGCCATTGTGGTCGATGATCACTACCAGACGTCAGTCGAAAACATCTATGCCCTTGGCGACGTCACAAACCGGGTTAATCTGACCCCGGTCGCCCTGGCCGAAGGCATGGCGCTGGCCAACTCGCTTTACAACAACACCCCGACAACCATGGACTACGATTTCATTCCGTCCGCCGTATTCAGTCACCCGCCCATTGGATCAGTTGGATTGACCGAGGAGCAGGCGCAAAAAGAAATGGGGCCGATTGATGTTTATGTCTCGACCTTCAAACCCATGAAGCACACGCTGTCAGGGCGGGACGAAAAAGGCCTCATGAAACTGATTGTTGAACAGAAGACAGACCGGGTTGTCGGTTTGCATATGGTTGGCCCGGACACGCCGGAAATCGCCCAGGGCTTTGCCGTCGCCATGAAGGCCGGGGCGACAAAAGCGCATTTCGATGCAACAGTAGGTATCCACCCCACCGCTGCCGAAGAGCTGGTGACCATGCGCGAAAAAACCCGTTAGAGACTTTCACCTGTGACCGCATTCCAATTCAGTGATTCCCTGCGCCAACAGGTCACATCGAATCTGTCGACCTTCGCCGTACAGATGCTCGATCAACACCAACTTCGCCATGCCGCCGTGGCCATTGTTATAACCAAACATCCACATGGCCCGGAAACGAGTGTCCTGTTGACCCTGCGCCCTGATCACATGAACCGCCACAAAGGTCAGTACGCCCTGCCGGGTGGCCGGTTGGACGAGGGTGAAACGCCGGTGGATGCGGCTCTCCGGGAACTACACGAAGAACTGGGGCTCTGCCTCCGTCCTGAACATGTACTGGGCGCGCTCGATGACTATCCCACACGATCAGGGTTTCGAATCACGCCGATTGTCGTCTGGGCAGACGGGCCGGTGATTTTGAAGCCCGACCCCAATGAGGTCGCCCAGGTGTTCCACATTTCGCTTTCAGAACTGAATAGCCCCGAGATTCCGCTGCTCAGCGATGTAACTGCCGGTGAACGGCCTGTTCTCTCGGCATATCTTCCGACCCTTGGCCATGAAGTCTATGCCCCAACGGCCGCCATACTGTACCAGTTTCGCGAAGTGGCCATGTGTGGTGTCGCGACACGGGTCGCCGATTACGATCAGCCCGCTTTTGCGTGGAAGTAAGGCTTTTACTCACACTTTGTCTTTCTTGAATCAGAGTTTTAGGGCGCCCCGATTATTTCTGATCCATATCCAGGACGGAAAGACCGTCGGAAAGGGTGCGTTTCGAAACAATCTCCAATTCATTCATGCTGCGCATATCCGCCGCCATATTATCAATCAGGTTTCCAAACAACGACAGTGTCTCTGTAGATAAAGGATCACCCTTTTCGGCTTCCATTTTCACCAACAGCATACTGTTAAGGGAATTGTTTATGGCGTCATGAACTGTCGCAATGGTGCTGCGTACAACGGCAAGGCGTTCCAAATCCATGTCGCGCTTGTGCTTGCGTCTTCTGATCATGCGAAACTGATCAATAATGAAGAATGTTCCGATCAGCCCGATCGAAAATATAATTTCTTCCGTCTGCACGAATTGCGTACTGTTAAGGAATCTGATCAGTTCCTTATATAGATCATAGTGAAGAATCCTGCTTTCCAGGAAGAAAAACAAAACCAGAAACAGCCCCATAGCAGTCAGGGTGTAACGTCGGATATATTTATTGTGAATTCGCATAATGACCATGATTTGGTTGGGCCCTCGAGCGGAGCGCGGGACAGCAGCGCTCTCTCTGCCTCGGATGAGCATGTAGATATGATGTGTGTTGAAAATGTCAATATCATTTCCGGCTGACAATACGCTACCTGAAACCACTGACGGGAGTAGCTCATCATGTGCCGCTGGCTAACCTACATGGGCCCCCCCATTTTGATGGGGGAGCTGATCTATGAGCCGGAACATTCCCTGATTGATCAGAGCCACCACGCAGCTGAATCCAAATCAGCCATCAATGCCGACGGAGTCGGCATTGGATGGTATGGCGAATGGCCCGAGCCGGGGCGTTATCGGCAGGTGCTGCCCGCGTGGAACGATACCAACCTGCGCCATTTGGCGCGCCACGTTCGCTCGCACCTGTTTTTCGCCCATGTGCGGGCGTCCACCGGCACTGCCGTCAACATGTCCAACTGCCATCCCTTTGCCGTCGACAGGACGATGTTCATGCACAACGGCAAGATCGGTGGATTTGATCGGGTCCGTCGACCCATGGAAGCCGCCATTCCGGACAGGGCCTTCGCCCATCGATCAGGCACGACGGATAGCGAGGCCTTCTTTCTCATGATGTACAACCATGATGTCGATAAAAACCCTGCTGACGCCTTTCGTAAAACCATTGAACAGGTGGAAAATATTCAACGCGATGTGATCGGTGCTCCCGAGATCCAGATGGCGGCAGTGGTAGCGGACGGCGAGCGGATCACCGCCGTCCGTTATTCCTCCGGCGGTATCCCGCCATCACTCTATTGGGCCGGCAGCGGATCGCCACTGACCATTGCTTCCGAACCCTTTAAGACCACTCACGACGACTGGACGGAAGTTCCTTCCAACCATGTCGTGCACGCGGATAACAGCGGTATCGGCTGTATTGAGGCACTTTTCTGATAGAGCCTTACGCCGAATCGTAGCCAAAATACTCAATCCATGGCGTCAGATCGTCCATGGCCGGTAGCATCTGTTCTTCATAGCGCCGCCAGCGATATCGCGCCCGGGTGTACAGGTTTTCTGTGACCTGGGCGTAACTAGGGGTATGGATCTTTCCCCGGGATCGGGCGCGGTCTACAAAATCACGCACGCCATCTTCCCAACCCAGGCCCAGGAATGTCAGCAATGCACCGATTTCAGCATCGAAATCCGTCACCACATTTTCGTAGCGGATAACGTGGGCCGCCGGTTTCAAGTGCGCTTCGTATTGCGCCCATAAACCCATGGCGCGGTCATAGGTCTTCGCACCGCGTTCAATGGAAAAGAAGTTGGCCATAGCCGGATTGGGTCGGAAGTTCTGCATGAAACAGCTCAATACCACGTCGCACGGATGACGGAGCGCCAGGATGAATTGCGCTCTCGGGAACACGGCGCGGATCAGACCGGCATGGATCAGATGCACCGGAAACTTATCGACAATTCTCTGATGTGGCTCGTACGAGACTTCATCATCGACGGCGCCGAAATACCGGTTGCGCAGCTCCGCCACGGCGGCGCTATCCAGCCCGAGAATACCATCGGGATAACCGCTCTGGCCGCTGCGAACATGGGCGACCACATGGTCCAGCATGGGACGCTCTTCCACCATGACCAGGCCGGAATGTGAATCCAGAACCTGCCCCAGCAACGTGGTGCCGGAACGGGGAAATCCCACCAGAAAGATCGGGTCAGGCCGTCCATCGTCCACCGCTGGAAAATTCAGGAGTTCTTCCGCAGTGTCCGGCGTCATCCAGTTACGCAGCCGTTCAATGGTATCGAGAAACCGATCACCCATGGTTTCATCAACGCCTTCCGCAGCCAGCGCCTGGGCGTTTCCTTCGGACATGGCGACGAATGCTTCGGCGGGCCTTTCCAACCGGTCGTAGAGCCGGGACAGCTCAAAAGCCACATCACGGTGGAGCGCCGCCGGAACGGCTTTGCGGTCGATCTTTTCCAACCGGGCAACAGCGTGATCAGAATTGCCGTCACGGCGCTCGCATTTTGCCAGTACCAGAAGCGCATGCAGGTTCTCCGAATCCAGCGCCAGCGCCTGTTCAGCCGTTACACGGGCCTCCTCTATCTTGTTCAGTTCTTCGTAGAGTGACGCCAGATTGCCCTGGGCCTCACCAAATCCAGGCTCTATTTCCAGCGCTTTTTTATACGCTGCAATCGCGCCGTCACTGTCCCCCACAGCCACCAATGCGCCACCCAATCCATTGTGAACCGCCGCCAGCTTGGGTGCGCACGACACGGCATTGCGGCAGGCTTCCAGGGCTTCATCATTGCGGCCCTGTGCCAGTAACAGCTTGCTCAGATTAACGTAGGCTTTCGCGTCTCGTGGCGCATGTTTTATGGCATTGCCGTAAGACTGCTCTGCGTCGCTCAGGCGGTCCAGTTTTATCAGGGCATTCGCCCGGTCGTTCCAGGCCCCGCCATTATCCGGGTTCAGGGCCAGCGCACGATCATACATGGACACCGCTTCACCGGACCTGCCCGTCGCCGCAAGGGCACGGGCATAGTTTGATATGTGAGCGGCATTGTCCGATCCTCCATCGACTGCGCGTTTGAGCAGCTTCACAGCCTCTTCTGCATCACCCCTCTGGAACGCAATCACGCCGAGCAGGTGAAGTCCCTCAATATGGAAGGGATTGCCCGCCAATACCGCGCGACAGCTCTGCTCGGCGCGGTGCAGATTACCCGCCTGGAAATATTGAAACGCCTGAACCAGTTGAGGAGGAGGTGCGCCACTCGATGATTCCGCCGGGGTTTGCTGACGGGTTACGGGACTTCCGATGGTCGGGGGCTGCGGTTTTCGGCTCATGGCCTCTCGAACTCAGGTAAGATTACCCAGCCCGTATACCCCAGCGCGGCAGTCTTTCCAACCGGCGCTGCCTTAAATACAAAGCGCGATGGCTTCATCCAGCGTAAATACTTCGTCAAACAGCGCGCGACCGACGATGGCGCCGGAAATATTGGGCAGGTATTTGAGCGTCGACAGGTCGTCCAGCGATTTGACTGTGCCGCTGGAAATGATGGGCACCGATAGCAGCCGCGCCATTTCCGCCGTATTGGCAAAACTGCTTTCAGGCAGATCATCATTGCGATCGATATCCGTATAGATAATGGCGCTAACGCCTGTATCCTGCAATTGCTTCGCCAG
>JAJFIE010000474.1 GCA_021775275.1 Rhodospirillales bacterium
GACACCACAAAAAATCAACACCGGTGCGCATTGTAATCATCCCGCTTGCAGCAAACGCAGCAATGCCCAGGACATGCATGACCAGAACGAAAGGCTGGTAGGTTCCGCGCTGTGCTTCTTTCGACCATCCGCGAATTCCGACCCACAGAGTGGGTAGCAAACCTGACAGCCCGGCAAAGCCGCCCATAAAACCACCGCATAACCCTACAAGGCTGTCAGCCGCACGCCCCCCGACTTCCCCTACGGAAGCATGAGGGCGCACGAGCATCCAGACGCCATAGCCGAACAAAAGTGCGCCGATGACAGCCTTGAACAGCTCTGGTTCCACATATCCCAGTGCCCAGGCGCCAACAGGCACGCCAAGCACGCCAAAAACAGCGAATGGCATCAGTCGCGAGAAGTCGAGCGACCTGCGCAACCGATACAGCGGCGTCACATGCATGAGGGCGCCACACGCAACGACCAGAGGAATTGCCGCCGCAGGTTCCATAATATGGAGCCACACAGCATTCAAAATCAGAGCGTCAGCAAATCCGACAGCACCGATGACAAAAGCGGCTGCAAATGCGCCTGCAATCAGCAACAGCAGATACAGGGACGGGTCGATATCCATTATCACTGAACCTTGGCATGATCGCTAAACAGCGGCTCCAGGTCGGTTTCGTATCCGAAAACCGCCGGTTGACCACCGGTATGGATAAACAGAAGGTTTTGTCCGTCCTTGGCCTGACGGACACGGTTCAGAAATCCGGCCATAGCCCGTCCGGTATAGACGGGATCGAGAATGATGCCTTCGGTATGTGCCGTCAGCCGGATAGCTTCCAGAACCGCATCATTCATCTTTCCGTAACCGGGGGCCAGAACGTCATCACTGATATCGATATCCCTTTCAGAAACCGGGTTCTCTATTCCCAGCAGATCAGCAATTTCCTGGCAGCGGCTGACAATACGCGGATGCTGCAAGTCCTTTGCGCGACGAACGCAGATACCCCTGACAGGTACGGAAGAACCAAGAGCACGCAACCCGAACAGCAGGCCGGCATGGGTCGCTCCGCTGCCCGAAGCCACGGTAATTTCATCAAACTCAGGGCCATTTTCATTGATTTGTTCGATGATTTCACGCGCCGCAACCACGTAACCCAATGCGCCCAATGGCGGGTTCCCCGGACCAAGATGAATGACGTATGGTTTCCTGTCCGAGGACCTTAACGTCTCGGCGATTTCTTCCAGCTGCCGGTCGGCGCCCTCTTCATCTTCGCCTCGCGGGAAGGTGTGCAGGGTCGCACCCAGTATCTTGCTGAGCAGCACATTTCCTGAATGTCTGTAAATGGTGGACGGGTTAGGGACGCGTTCCTCAAGCTGGATATGACACTCCATGCCTACTTTACGCGCTGCTGCAGCGGCCATGCGTACAAAATTGGACTGAACGGCCCCGGTGATCAGGATTGAATCCGATTCCCTTGCCACAGCCTCACCAACATAAAACTCCAGTTGGCGTGCCTTGTTTCCCCCCATGCCGAGACCGGTACAGTCATCTCGTTTAACATACAGGTTCGCCGTGCCCATACCCTTGCTGAGATTTGGCATCTCATCAATCGGGGTTGGCGTGTGCGACAGAATGGCGCGGGGTAGATCGTCCAGCTTGCCGATACTCATTTGCCTGGTTTCATATATCGGTTCTCATCCGCTTACCCGACGCCTGCGTTGCGAAAGAACGATGAGACTTAGCAAAATGAGAGCCGGTACGTAGAAGACTTCCTTGGGCATGCGATCCGCCCTCTTCTGGATCCTCGACATAATGACCGGCGCATCGCCGTAGTAGTCGAACAGGTTGCCGATGTTTTCGAAGAACGGCGTGCCCTGCATGGGTTCCTCAATTTTGGCAAAGCCATCTTCAACAATGACCGTCAAGCCTGCGGACTGTAACCGTTCCACGGCATCGCTCCGTCTGCCCAAAGGAACCAGCAACGTGGTGGATGTCATCTCCCCATTATCGAAGTCTGGGCCCGTGACCACAACGGTCATCACACCATTGTCAGGCACATCACCGACAAATTCATACACGGTGTTGGGTTCGACATTCTCATAGGGCGATACAATCTGATCGAGCCAATACCCGGGACGAAACAGGGTAAACGCCACCAGCAGCAATGCCACGGTCTCCCATGCCTTGTTTCGCACCAGGAAGTAGCCTTGTGTCGCTGACGCAAAAAGCATCATGGCGACAACTGCCACGCCGAAGACAAAAAAGGCCTTCAGGGGCGAGACGTCGATGAGCAATAATTCAGTGTTGAAGATGAACAGAAACGGCAACAGGGCTGTGCGGATGTCATACATGAATCCCTGAATACCGGTCTTGATGGGATCGCCTCCGGATATGGCGGCGGCGGCAAAAGCGGCCAGACCCACCGGTGGCGTGTCATCCGCCAGAATACCGAAGTAGAACACGAACAGATGAACCGCAATCACCGGGATGATCAGCCCGCTCTTGGCGCTCAAGGCCAGAATGACGGGCGCCATGAGCGATGACACGACAATATAGTTGGCCGTGGTCGGCAACCCCATGCCGAGGACCAGACTCATCACCGCAACCAGCAACAGCATAACGATCAGATAACCACCGGAGAGAAACTCAACCAGTTCCCCGACGACCTGATGGGCGCCAGTAAGCGAGATCGTGCCGACAATAATGCCAGCGGCGCCCGTGGCGACGCCGATACCGATCATGTTGCGCGAGCCGGCAATCATGCCGTCAAAGCATTCCTGCGCACCCTGGCGGAAAGCCGCAGATATATCGCTGGAACCGCGGAATATGGTTTTCAGGGGATGTTGGGTCAGCGCCACAATCATCATGGCCATGGTCGCCCAGAATGCTGCATAGCCTGGCGACAGGCGTTCGACGACGATGCTCCAGATCAAAATAATGATCGGCAATATGTAGTAGAGGCCCGTGACCGCTGTCGCACCAGCCCGCGGCAACTCGGTAATGGGCGCTCTGGGATCGTCTATTTCAAGGTCCGGATAGCGCGAGGCAAACCACAACAATACCAGATAGGCGGCGGCACAACCCACAGCCACGATGGCAAACGCCATATCCGGTGCGACATCCTTGATCCAGCCAATGCCAAAGAACACAGCGAGGCCCAATAAACCTATGCCAATGAATCCGCCCAGGAAGGATATGAGTTTCAGCTTGAAGGCCATGGAGGAAGGTGGCTTTTTCATACCCTGCAAGTTCATCTTCATGGCTTCCAGATGAACGATGTAGACCAGCGCAATATAGGAAACCAGCGCTGGCACGAGGGCGTGCATGATAATGTCGGTATAGGAAATACC
>JAJFIE010000475.1 GCA_021775275.1 Rhodospirillales bacterium
CCGGGCCAGGCTTCCTCCGCCAATTCCCGGTCCTGGGCCAGAAACAGCACAGGGTTGTGGATATTAAGCACTTTGCCGCTACGAATATGCTTCAATTTCATACCGCGCTTGAATTGCCCCGAGCAGATCCGCACAAACGCAATCCGGTCCCGATGTTTGGGGTCCATGTTGGCCTGAATCTTGAAAACAAACCCGGTGACTTTCTCTTCATCCGGCAGCACATTACGGTCAGTGCTCGGTTGCGGCAGGGGCGACGGCGCCATACTGGCCACGCCGTCCAGAAGTTCATGAACGCCAAAACTGTTAAGCGCACTGCCGAAAAACACCGGTGTCAGATGACCCTCCCGGTAACTTTTCAGATCAAACGGTGGGCAAAGCCCGCGCGCCATTTCCACTTCTTCTCGCAAACGGGTAGCGTCAGCGGCGCCCAACAATTCATCCAGCTTCGGATCATCCAGGCCTTCGCACCGATGGGTGATGTCGGGTCGCTCACCCTTGGTCCGATTGACCAGAACCAACCTGTCGCTTAGCAGATCATAACAGCCCTTGAAATTCCTGCCCGAGCCGATGGGCCAGCTCGCCGGGGTAACGTCCAGCGCCAGTGTCTGTTCGATTTCATCGAGCAGGTCAAAAGGATCACGGCTGTCACGATCCAGCTTGTTGACGAATGTGATGATCGGCATATCGCGCAATCGGCAGACTTCGAACAGCTTGCGGGTCTGTTTTTCAATCCCTTTTGCGCAATCAATTACCATGATGGCCGAATCAACTGCGGTCAGAGTGC
Organism: Rhodospirillales bacterium; assembly: GCA_021775275.1. Lineage (GTDB taxonomy): Bacteria > Pseudomonadota > Alphaproteobacteria > Rhodospirillales > Casp-alpha2 > JAJFIE01. The sequence goes on from JAJFIE010000475.1 coordinate 785, forward strand.
GATAGGTGTCTTCACTGAAATCCTCGTGGCCCGGCGTATCAAGCAGGTTGAAAACATGGCCATCATATTCGTAGGTCATGACCGATGACGCCACGGAAATGCCGCGCTCGCGCTCAACTTTCATCCAGTCGGAGTGAGCGCGTCGTTGTTCCCCACGGGCCTTGACCGCACCGGCCATCTGAATGGCGCCGCCCAATAACAACAATTTTTCCGTCAGCGTCGTCTTGCCGGCATCAGGGTGGGAGATGATTGCAAAAGTGCGACGACCGCTGACGGCCTCAGACAATGTGGTCATGAACTTCCTGAAAGTAACTAGAGTTGGTCAGCTTGTCGGCCGCAATTTAGGAACCTACAGCCGAAATACCAGATATTTTTCTTCCATTCCGGCGCAAATCTTATTATTCAATGATTAAGATCAATGGAAATGTGGGCTCTGGGGCGGAAAGCCGATTTTGGGTTAAACCAGATTGGGTGCATGACAACAAGGTTTTAGGAGGTAATTCAATGGCCATGACAACAGCAGACGACAATCGCAGTGATACGGAGCGGCGCGACGACGAGCGCCGTGTCAGTGCGTCAAGACGCACGGATGCAGAGCGTCGGAAAGATGCCGAACGGTCGCGATCTGATCGACGTGAGGACGAACGCCGGGCCGCTCAACGACGCGAAGGTCAACGCCGTCACTGATCAACCGGATTTGATCGGGTCGGATCAGAAAAAGAACAGCAGCGCCGACTATATCGACGCTGCTGTAAATGTTTGCGCAATACCCGTGCGCCTTTTGACCATAGACCGGTGAGGCCTATCCATCCGCATCGATGGTAATGCTCACCTGACCATCGGATTCCGTGACTGAATACCCTTCACTGGGATCACCGTCGCCGTTGCGGTCGAGGTCATCCATACTTACGCCCTTCAATGTGACCTTGGTGTCCGGGCCGCCATTCTGGAATGAAATCTCCACATTGCCATCGTCGTTTTCGTTGAAGATCATGTCTTCAGCGTGAAATTCCTGACCATCGAAGACAATGGTGTCTTCTTCCATGATATCCTTGATGATATCGGTTCCACTCTCGGCGTCAAAAATGAAGGTATCGGCTCCACTGCCGCCTTTCAGATAATCGTCACCGGCGCCACCTTCAAGAACGTCAGCACCACTGCCACCCTTCAGGTAATCGTTACCCGCGCCACCGACAAGCGTGTCATCGCCTTTATCGCCCTTCAGGTAATCGTCACCAGTCCCTCCATAAAGGGAATCATCGCCACTACCACCTTTCATCAGATCGTTACCGGAACCACCGTGCAGCTCGTCGTCACCGTGACCGCCCCGCATCAGGTCGTTTCCGGCATCTCCGAACAGTGTATCGTTACCATCACCGCCGAAAATGAAATCTGTGTCGTTGCCACCGTGCAGTTCGTCGTCTCCACCGCGTCCGGAAATGAAGTCATAACCATCCTGACCCCAGATTTCATCATCACCACGGGTTCCGGTCAGGAAGTCATTGCCATCGGTGCCAACAATCGCACCTTCCCCGGGCGTATCGGAATCAGTGACGTCAACGAGCGCTGTTTCGGTTGTCGTGGCGGTATCCTGATTTTCCGTTTCGGTCGAAATTGCCGTCACTTCCAGTGCAAAGTCCATATCGGCGTCCACCGGCACTGTCAGTTCAAGACCCTGAAGCTGTTGAGGCTCAAGGGACCAGGTCCCGTCGCCGTTATCCGTACCGGCAGACAGCGTGACGCCAGCCGGCGCCCCAATCAGGGAAATTGTCACCGCCAGGGTTTCTGACAGATCGTCATCCACCAGCGACGTATCGATCGCAACCGGATATACGTTGCCCACATCCGTTTCCGTAGGCGTGCCAATATCCAGTGTTAGTGTGGGTGCATCGGCAACCGCAGAGACCATGACGGCCATCGCGGTCACGGCGCTGACAGCACCGTCCGTGGACGTCGCCGACACCTTCAGATTGAAGTCGTCTGCCGAGTTTTCTTTGGGCTTAATGGTCAAGCCGCTCAATTGGGCCGGCGTCAAGGTCACGGACCCGTCGGCATTAGGCACAACAGCATCCGCACCGACGGAAATCACCGCGCCATCCGGGATATCAGTAATGGTGACCGAGGCCACATCTTCGGTACCAGCAACAACCGCGCTGATATCCAGCGGAATGGCCGTATCTTCATCACCCGCCGCAGGAGTAACGTTGACGGTCGGAACGTCATCGACGCTCGTCACCGAAACCGTGAAGTCCTCGGAAACCGTCGCCGTGTCGCCTTCGTT
>JAJFIE010000476.1 GCA_021775275.1 Rhodospirillales bacterium
CGCGATGACGGCACGAATGTTTGAGCCCTTGCTCAACTCTTCCTGCTCGGCGACCTTGAAACGCATAACGAATTCGTTGCTCGCCTCCGAGGGCTTGCCATAAACGGCGAACCCTGTGGAGTCAGGACCGCGGTGCTTCAGCGATTGAAGCATCGAGGTCATTTCCGATCCAATATCCGAGGTCTTCCCCCGGTGGATCAATCCGGCAATGCCACACATGCCTGGTCTCTCCCTTTTGAAATAACAGGTGGTTAGAATTTCCGGGAACGGGCAAGCCCGTCCCCGGGGTGGTTTCTTTATGGAATGCCTTACGGCAGGCAGTCCCAATAGGTGTTCAGGTCCCAATCGGTGACGGTCGCCATGAAGGTTTCCCATTCATTCCGCTTGTAGTGCTCAAAGACCCTGTACATATCGCCCGGCAATGCCGATTTGATGACGTCATCTTTTGAAAGGCTTGTCAGGGCTTCACCAAGGGACATGGGCAGTTTCTTGACCTGCTTGCCCGCTTCCATGGCGTCATAGATGTTGCGCTCTTCCGCTTCACCAGGATCCATGTTGTTAACGATGCCGTCCTCAAACGCTTTGATCAGCGCAGCGCCCATCAGGTAGGGGTTCACCATTGAATCCACTGAGCGGTACTCGAAACGTCCCGGTGCGGAAATTCGCAAGGCGCAGGTCCGGTTTTGGTAGCCCCAGTCAGCAAAGACCGGCGCCCAGAAGCCCGTATCCCACAACCGGCGATAGGAGTTCACGGTGGAGGAACCCAGAGACGTCAGTGCATCCAGGTGCGCCATGGCGCCGCCAATGGATTTCAGGCCAATCGGGCCGGGCTTGCGTTTATCGATCTTCGGCTCAGGCATGAAGTGATTTTTACCGCCCTGGCGGTAAGTATAGGCGCCATCCAGACCAGGTTTGCTCTTGGTGTGGGGTGTGTTGACAACCTTGTCGGCGCCACCAGACCAAAGTGAAACGTTATGGTGACAGCCTGAAGCCGAAACACCCATAAACGGTTTGGACATGAAGCAGGCAATGATACCCATTTCACGGGCAACCTGGGCGCAGATCTGACGATATGTGGTCAGTCGGTCCGCATTTCTGAGGACATCATCATACATCCAGTTCAGTTCGAGCTGACCCGGGGCGTCTTCGTGGTCACCCTGAATCATATCGAGGCCCATGGCCTGGGAATATTCGATTACCTTCATGAAGGCCGGGCGCAGACTTTCGAACTGGTCAATGTGGTAGCAGTTTGGTTTGGAGAAGCCACCATCGGGCAGGCCATCCTCACCTTTTTTCAACCACATCATTTCCGGTTCCGTGCCGCACCGCATTTCCATGCCATGCTTGGCTTTGAAGTCCTGGGCAATCCGGCGCAGGTTGCCACGGCAATCTGACGTCAGGGCGCCACCGGGATTATCAAGCTCTTCACGGTTGCGAAACAGCGTGCAGAAGACGCGGGCAACGCGTTTGTCCCAGGGCAACTGAACAAAAGTTTCGGGATCCGGAATGCCGACCAGTTCGGAGGACTCAGGACCATAACCGATGTATTCGCCGTGGCGGTCGGTAAACAGGTTCGCGGTCGATCCATAGACCAGTTGGAAACCTTTCTTGGAGACGGCCTCCCAGTGATCAGCAGGAATACCCTTGCCGACGATACGACCGGTGACAGAGACAAACTGGAAATAGACATAAGTAATGCCCAGTTCGTTGATTTTCTGACGCACCTGTTTGACGAGCTTGTCACGGCCGGGGGCGTTGACGTGTGCTTCCAGGTCCGTGGCCTTGCTCCGTGTGCGTGCAGCGGGTTTAGCTTTTTTTGCTGTGGCGGCTCTTGCCATAAGTGTGACCTCCCTTAACTGGTCGGGCTGTTCCAGAAATTCCGGACCGGCCCATGAATAATCGACAACCAATATAGAACCAATTTTATGATTCTGTTTATATTTAGTGGATTTGGCGGTAAACTCGAGAATTGAAAGAGTTTATACTGCCTCATCAACCGTGACATAGTGTGCATAAAAATTCATCCTTGCATAGTGTTTTTTTAAATGGTATTAAATTGGTCCAGCCCAAAGAGATCGAAATGAACAAGAATTTCTCGATTAATCGTGAATCCGGAGATGGCGTCGGCAGCAGTACAGCAGCCAGTTCGGCCAATATCGCGGTGGAACTGCGTCAGGCAATCCTGATGGGTGATCTGGTGTTCGGACAGAAACTGCCACCCGAACGGTCTTTGGCGGTCCAGTTCGGAGCATCGCGGAACACCGTGCGCGAAGCGTTACGCAAGCTTGAGGAAAGCAAACTGGTGAGCCGCCGTGTTGGCAGTGGCACGTACGTTACCTTTCGTAACGACAATGACCGGGACGATGCCGCAGATGCCACAAGCCCGCTGGAATTGATCGAAGTTCGGTTTGCGGTTGAGCCGAACATGACACGCTTGGCCGTCCAGAATGCGGGGGCCCGGGATTTGGATCGTTTGGAAGAAGCGTTGATCCAATTGGAAAACGTCGGAGATGATCCTAAAAAATTTTCCCGTGCGGATGAGGCGTTTCACCTGTGTCTGGCAGAGTGTTCCCGAAACCCGATGATGGTGTGGCTGTACCGTCAGGTCAACGAGGTGCGCGGCAATACCTTATGGTTTGAGGCGCGTGAGAAAATTCTCACACCGGAACGGATCGCCGAGTACAACCGCGAACATCGATTGCTTTACAATGCTATCCGCCGCCGCGAAATGGATAATGCCCTGGCATTGATAAACGATCATCTGGGGGATGCCCGCACCGATTTGATCGGCGCCAGCAGCGAAGGCTAACTTCGCACCGCATGAATTCAGGCCGACATAAGCCGCCACTTGCCCTTCCGTACTGTGCACAATAAGGTACTTTTGACGTGCAGCGTATTAGTTGTGCGGGCAGGCGTATTAACAGTGCGGGTAAGGCAACAGTGCGCGATACAAAAGTGGATTTACAAGACCCTCATGGTCTTGCTGGTGACCGTGATAACCGTTTGGAGGTCGCCATCGGTGGAGAGGTGCGGCAGTTCCGCCGCCAGCAGGATATGACGGTCGCCGAACTTGCCAAGAGCGCCGGAGTCTCCACCGGTATGCTTTCCAAAATTGAAAATGGTATTACGTCTCCATCCCTGAGTACGCTCCAGTCCCTGTCGAAGGCGTTACAGGTGCCGGTCACAGCTTTCTTCCGCCGGTTCGAGGAAGCCCGTGAAGCAACCTTTGTAAAGGCCGGTGAAGGGTTGAAAATTGAACGTCGCGGGACCCGCGCGGGGCACCAATATGAACTGCTGGGACACAGTGCGAGCAAGGGTCTGGCGAGTGAACCTTATTTGATCACGCTGACCGAGGAGTCAGACGTCTTCCCGTTGTTTCAACACGGCGGGATTGAGTTCATCTATATGCTGGAAGGTGAAGTCAGCTATCGTCATGGGGAAAGTACCTACGAGTTGAAACCCGGGGATTCTCTCTTCTTTGATGCTGATGTGCCACATGGGCCGGATGCCCTGACAAAACTGCCGATCAAGTTTTTGTCGGTGATTTCTTATCAGCGCCAGAGCGAGAGCTGAGTCCTGACAAATGGGTGCTAACTGGTGAAATATCAGGCCTGAGCCATCGATATCGGCCAAATCATTATTTTCATGTCATTCAACATCGTTTACTGGTATTGATTTTATTTGGAACCTCTTGTAGAGTCCGATCATCATCATCTACGTGAAAGGTGGCAGGCATGTGTGGCATTGCAGGAATCTTGTTTAAAGGCGATCACCGGAACCTGACGACCGGACAGGCATTGATCAATATGCTTGATGGTTGTCAGCACCGCGGACCGGACTCAACAGGCTTCGCACTCTACCGCGACGCCAACGAGGACGAACTCCGTCTTCGCTTCCTTGTCGGTCATGGCGCGGAAGCCGAGCAGTCCGTCGAAAGCATCAAGGGCAAGCTGGCTGAATACGGCGCGGATATCATTAGTGAAGAAGCCATCGGTGCGACCTATTGTTTCGTTGTCCGTTATGACGGCGACGTTCAGAAGTTCTCCTACGCCATGGAAAACGTCGCCAAGCTGGTTTCCATCGGTGAGAGTCTGGATATCATCAAGGACATCGGCGGTGCACATGATGTGGACGATATTTATGACGTGCACTCCTTTAACGGCAGCCATGGCATCGGCCATGTGCGTCTGGCCACCGAATCGGATGTGAAGCCGGAATCGGCACACCCGTTCTGGGCCACAGGGTTCGCCGACGTCTCAATCGTTCATAATGGACAGATTACCAACTACTGGAAGATGCGTCGCCGGCTTGAAAAACGCGGTTTCGAATTCCATACCGACAACGACAGTGAACTGGTTGCCGTCTACCTTGCCGAAAAACTGAAGCAGGGCGCGACTCTCAAGGAAGCGTTGAAAGGATCCATTGACGATCTGGACGGCACCTTCTCGTTCCTCGTTTCCACCAAGGATGAGATCGGCTACGCCAAGGACCGTCTTGCCGCCAAGCCCATGGTGAAGTTCGAGGACGACGACATCATCGCCATCGCATCCGAGGAAGTATCGTTGAACAAGCTCTTCCCTGGCATGGCGCTTAACACTATGGAACCGCCGCCAGGGACATACGAAACATGGCACAGATAGACTTAGGCGCAATTTCCGTCACCGAAGCCAACAAGCTGATCCGGCAGTATGGCGAGGCGGGAGAAGACGTCGATATCCTGAACCCCGATGCACGTCACCACATTGGTGTCGGGCTGACCCACCCCATCACTGCGCGGGTGCACGGCTCCGCCGGGTATTTCTGCGCCGGCCTGACCGATGGTCCGAAGTTCGTGATCGAGAATAATGTGGGGTGGGGCCTGGCCGATAACATGCTGAGTGGCTCGGTCGTTGTTCATGGTAACGCGGGCGCTATCGCCGGTGTGGCCATTCGCGGCGCGGAAGTCGTCGTGCATGGCAACATGGGGTCACGCGCCGGTCAGGTGATGAAGGAAGGTACGCTGTGCTGTCGTGGCAACGCCAATTTCATGGCTGGCTATATGATGTATGGTGGGCGAATTATCATCCTCGGCGATTCAGGTGATAAGGTCGGCGAAGATGTGACCGGGGGCTCTATCTATGTGGCTGGCAAAATCCAGTCCCTGGGATCGGACGCCAAAGTATTTGATCTGCCGTCCGATGAACTGGACAGCATCATGGAATTCCTGGATCGCTATGAAATTCCCTTCAAGGGGACCTTCCAGAAAATCCAGAATTCAGGCAAGGGCCTGCGCTATTCCAAGATCGAGCCGCGGGTCCGCAATATTCCATTCTATACTTTCTCCGGCGAATCCGATTACTGGAACCAGAAAGTACAGGAAGACATTCACGTCAAGGCGCAGATCGGTCGCTATCGGATTCGTGGATACGGTGCGGCGCGGCCGCTGCCACATCTGGGCGACATCGCGTTCCGCAAGGACCTGACGTCGGCAGGTTCCGATAGTGGGGTTCTGGACCGGGTTAATCTTGCCACGGAAGTCGGCGGCAAGAACGGCGCGGATCCGTTAAAACTTTCCATGCCGTTGTTGATTGCGCCCATGAGTTACGGTGCGTTGTCCAAATCCACCAAGGTCGCCCTTGCCACGGCCTCCAGACTATCCGGCATCGCCGAAAATACCGGCGAAGGCGGCATGTCGGATGAGCAGCGCGAAGAAGCGGATCAGCTGGTTTACCAGTGCTTGTCCGGTCGTCTGGGTTGGAACATCCATGATATGCAGCGCGCCAACGGGTTGGAGATTTATATCTCCCAGGGCGCAAAGCCGGGACTTGGCGGCCAGTTGATGGCCAAGAAGGTAACCAAGGAAATCGCCCGTATTCGCGGTATTCCGGAAGGTATTGATCTGCGCTCACCATCCCGCCACCCGGATGTTCTGGGGGCCGATGATCTGGTCATCAAAGTCGAGGAATTCCGTGAAGCCACGGGGTATACCATTCCGGTTTCCGTGAAGCTTGGCGCCGGTCGCGTTCGCGATGACATCAAGATCGCCATGAAGGACGGTTTTGATTACGTGCAACTGGATGGCCTTCAGGGTTCGACCGGTGCGGCGGGCAATGAAGTACTGGAATATGTGGGCATTCCCACTATTTCCGCTATTCAGGAAGCCCTCGACGCATTGGCTGAGATCGATTGTTCCGGTCAGTTGCAGATTATCCTCATGGGCGGCGTCAAGGACGGTGTCGATGCGGCAAAGGCCATCGCGCTTGGTGCGGACGCTGTTGCGGTTGGCACCGGCGCGATTATCGCCGGTGGCTGTATCGCGTGTATGCAGTGTCATGTGGGAACCTGCGTCGTTGGTATTGCGACACAGGACCCCGAACATGAGAAGCGCTACAACACCGCTGTGGAAGCCCGCAACATGCACCGCTATTTTGAAAGCATTCGCTGGCAGATGGCGGCCATTGCCGACGCCCATGGCTACACGGATATTCAGCAACTGGGTCGGGGCGATCTGGTTGCATTGACGCCGGAAGTCGCAGAAATCACCGGGTTGCCCTATGAGCCCGGCTACCGAAACACCCAGCCGGTTGCGGCGGAATAGGAGAGGGTGTGATGACAGATAACGTCTATAACATCGACCGTATCGATCCCGGCGCCGCGCCGGAAGGTTCCAAGGATGACGTGGCTCTGCCGCACTATGTGCCGGCGCCATGTCAGGTCGCGTGCCCGGTAGGCACCGATGCGCCGTCCTATATCGGTTATATCTGGGAAGGTAAGATTGAGGAAGCCTATGAGGCCATCACGGCGACCAACCCGTTCAGTTCCATCTGTGGTCGGGTTTGCGATGCGCCGTGCGAGCCAGCCTGTCGTCGTGCAGATAGTGACGGCGCCATCGGTATTCGCAACCTGAAACGCTATGTGATGGACAAGCTGGGCAAGGACTTCCGCTTGCCGGTCAGCGAGGTCACACAGAAACAAACCGTCGGTATCGTCGGTGGCGGACCGGCTGGCCTGACAGCGGCGCAGGATCTGGCCGAAGCCGGATACGAGGTTCATGTCTATGAAATGACCGACCGTCTGGGCGGCATGATGATCTGGGGTATTCCCGCATTTCGTCTGCCAGTTGGTATCATTGACGAAGATATCGAGCGCATGATGGCCCATTGTCCCGGTATTAAAGTCCACCTGAACACCCCCCTTGGTGATGAAGGTGTCACGCTGGACGAATTAAAAGAACGCCATGACGCGGTTCTGCTCACCATCGGGGCATGGTGGGGCAAGTCCATGAAAGTCGAAGGCGATGATAATGAGCGCGTCGTCGATGGTGTTAGCTACCTGCGCCGTATCAACAACGGTGAACGCCCGAAGACACCGGAAGTTGTGACCGTCATTGGCGGCGGCGATGTGGCCATGGATGCTTGTCGTGCTGCCAAACGGATGCCCGGTTGCAAGGACGTCAAAGTTATCTACCGTCGCAGTCCGGAAGAAATTCCCGCCCGCAAAGACGAGTTGGAAGGCGCTCTGAAAGAAAACATCGAGTTTATCTATAATGAGCAGCCCGTAGCCATGATCCCCGATGGCGACAACCTGAAGCTACGCTGTGTGCGGACCGAGATGGGGGAGCCCGATGAGGATGGTCGCCGCCGTCCCATCAACGTGGAGGGCAGCGAACACGATATTGACTGCGGTATGGTCATTATGGCTGTGGGACAGCAGTCCGAAAGCACCCATCTGGAAGCAAAAGGCCTGATGGATCGGGATCGGGTAAAAACCGACTGGGAGACCATGCAAACCAGTGACCCGAAGGTGTTTGCCGCAGGGGACGGTGCGTTTGGCGGCTCAACCATCGTTATGGCCATGCAGCACGGTCACCGTGCGGCCTATTACGTGAAAGCGTCCCTTCAGGGCCACGAAAACGTCGTTCCCTATCGCACGCCCTTCCGCACACGGGATGTTCCCGTCTCACAGGACCCCGAATGGGAGCTTTTCCACCGTGAGGAGCAGGCCTTCCACGGACTGGGTGATGATCCGGTTTCCTTTCCGGAAATTGAGACCACCTATGACGAATTAAGCGCCCGCAAGGAAGCTGCCCGCTGCTATCGTTGCGATGTGGAGACCGGTGCGTCCGATTACACGGTGCATAACCGTGAAGATATCTTTGTCATGGCGCGTACCGCACCAGAGGACGAACGAACCCAGTTTGCCATGTTGCACAAACGATTGCTGCCGCGTGACAATCCCTATCCGGAAGGTGGAAAACCCAGCTTTGATGATCTGGTGTTCCTTCCCGCCAACCTGTCACGTCTGGTGATTGATCCTTATCGGGACGCCTGTAACGTAACAACACAGATTGCAGGGAAACTGACCTCGGCTTCACCCGGCCTCATTACCGGGTTTGATGATGCGCCGGACGAAGTGCGCGAAGACGTGGGCGCAGGGATCGCCGATCATGGCGGCGCATATGTGGGTCGACGGCCACTTCCGGGTGTCGAGAACTGGTTACAGCTTGTTGACGGACCAGGCGACATGAATGCCGCCGCATCAGGCTACATTCTGCTCGACGCCAAGGGTGACTATGTTGCGTTCAAAGCGGCAGCGGGCGACAAGCTATGCGGTGTGGTGCTGACCCATGATGATCTCGCGGACCGGTTAGCGAAATCACTCGAGGCTGAATTGGATGTCGTCCTGCTCGATGGCACCGGTGGCGCTGGTGAAGCCTGGAGCGAACTGCACGCCAATTGTGATCTGGAACTGATGCGCGATACCATCCAGTGCTTGCGGAGTATGAACCGCGAAGAAGATGTGACGCCACTGTACTTCGGTGGTCTGCGCTCCGGCACTGACATCGCGAAGGCCATTTCTTTAGGCTGTCGGGCAGGCATCCTTGGCATTGCAGCGGCAATGGCCGCTGGTGGCACGGTGGAAAACGGTGCGATATCGTTCTACTCCGATTACAGCCGTGAGGACCGTCGGGAAGGGATTGCCAATATCCTGAAAGCCAGTGCGGGCGAAGCGTCCATCATGGCGCGCTGCACCGGCAAGACAGATGTCCACAATCTGGAGCCGGAAGATTTGCGTTCGGTCACCATCGCCACGGCGCGGGCGGCACGTATTCCCCTTGCCGGGACTCACCGTTTCCTGGAGGCGGCTGAATAAGCCGGATTTTCCAACGATAAACATGGAAAAGGGCGACCCCGAGTCGCCCTTTTTTTATCTGATTACGCCCGAGTGGGGAATTTTTTGCCATTCGTTATAGGGGAAGCAGGAAAATTCTGCCGATTTCATGCGGCCCCGTCGTCGGATTCTTTGTTCCGGGAAATAGCTGGTTCTTCACTCAGATTCTCAATCGCCTGTAACAATGCCAATCCGGTATTCATACCGTTCTGAATATTGCTGATCATGGCCGGGTTGCTTGCCTCTCCGGTTCCGGGGACAGCGTTGTCAGCGTTCATTGTCGCCTGCGCCATCATGCGACGACGGATTTCTTCGGCCACCATCGTCTCAATCTGACCACGCTGTTCAGCAGGCATTTCTTCCAGTTGTTCCTCGCTAAGCCCCATGGCTTCAAGGATTTTCTCGCGGAGCTCTTCCATCTTTCGCGCCTGTATTTCGGCCACATAAGCCTGGAAACCTTTCTCGCGCATTTCGTCTATGACAGTGGGTTCCACATCCTCGGCATTGCTTTTGACGTCGGCGCTTTTGGCCTGACTGGCGGGTTCGGTTGATTTTTGTGATGCGTACAAATTCGATTGTGGTACGCCCGGTATGTCAGTCTGCATGATATTTCTTCCTCAGATGCGTTCAATCTCGGTCATTCAGATGGCATGAAGTCGGTCTGTTTTATGGAGAAGAATGCAACTTTCAGGCCAATTTTCACCGTGTGTACTGGTTGTCACCGGTGTTAAAGTTGCAGGAACGGGCTGGATTCTGAAACCCTATTGGTTATAATCTGAGGAAACTTTTTTTACCGATTGAGTGGGTGTGCCGTCGATCCACTCATGTTTTTCAATCCGCAACACAAATTTCCATCGAACGGCACGATGACAGGGAAGGAGACCTCTCCATGGCAGTTGATTTGGCAAAAGTCGCCAAGGACAAAAAGCTCAAATATTTTTTGATTAGTTTTGTCGATCTGTTCGGCGTCCTGCGGGCCAAGCTGGTTCCCGCCCGGGCAATCGGCGGTATGCAGAAAGACGGCGCCGGTTTCGCCGGCTTCGCGTCCTGGTTGGACATGACGCCCGCACACCCCGATATGTTTGCTCTGCCTGATCCGGATAGCATGATCATACTGCCGTGGAAGAAGGACGTCGCCTGGGTCGCCGCTGATCTTTACATGGAGGACAAGCCGGTCCAGGCATCACCCCGCGTGGCGTTGAAGACGCAAATCGCGAAGGCCGCCAAGATGGGTTATACCTTCAAAACAGGCCTGGAGTGCGAATACCACCTGATTAATGCTGATGGCTCGGATATCTTTGACGAGCGGGATATTCAGGAAAAGCCCTGTTACGACCAGAGCGCCCTGATGCGCCGGTATGATGTGATCTCCGAGATTTGCGACGCCATGGTATCGCTGGGCTGGGGGCCCTACCAAAACGACCACGAAGACGCCAACGGCCAGTGGGAAATGAACTGGGAATATGACGATGTCCTGAAGACTGCGGACCGTCATGTGTTTTTTAAATACATGGTGAAGACCGTTGCTGAAAATCATGGCATGCGCGCGACCTTCATGCCCAAACCATTTATGAATCTGACGGGCAACGGTTGTCATATTAATGCGTCTCTATGGGACAAGACGGGCAAGAAGAACATGTTCCAGGACCCCAAGGGTGAACTGGGCCTGAGCAACGTCGCCTACACCTTCCTGGGCGGCGTGATCAAAAATGTGGAAGCATTGTGCTCCATGTTCAATCCGGCGGTGAACAGCTACAAACGTATCAATGCGCCGCGCACCACATCGGGGGCAACCTGGTCACCCAATACCATCACTTATGGCGGAAATAACCGGACGCACATGGTGCGCATCCCGGAAGCCAACCGGATCGAATTCCGTCTGGCTGACGGCGCCATGAATCCCTATCTGGCGCCGGCGGCGTTACTGGCCTGTGGCCTTCAGGGTGTCAAAGACAAGATTGATCCGGGCAAACGTCTCGACATCGACATGTACGCCGAGGGTCATAAGGTCCGTGGCGCCAAAAAACTCCCGTTCAACCTGCTGGATGCGCTTCGAATGACGGATAAGAGCAAGTTTGTTCGTGAAGCCATGGGTGATGAACTCATTGATGCCTATGTGAAACTCAAGATGGACGAGTGGCAGAGCTATATGCACCATCTGACGCAGTGGGAACGCGACCACACGCTGGACTGCTGATATCCATCGCCGTCATTGCGGCGTATATGTTTAAAGGCCGGGTCATCTCTTGACGATCCGGCCTTTTTAGTTGTTATGTGCGGGATGACCTACACCCGCGCCGCTGCCTTGGAAAAACCTCTGTTCGACCCGTCCGGTTTCGACACTCTGGTCGTTGTGGCGGGGGTTGAAGCCGTGGTTAATCTGGCAGGTGTATTTGAGAGCGAAGCGCGCAAACGGATAACGCACATAGAAGCGGCGGTGAATGGATCCGATCTATCCGCCATTGAGAGCGCTACCCATGCGTTGGGCAGCAGTGCGGGAACCTTCGGTGCGCAGAGAATCCATATTCTGGCGCGGGCGGCGGAAGCTGCCTGTGTGGAAGACGATGCAGAACTCGCCATTTCACTGAGCCGGGATATTCTTGAAATTGCAGATGAATCCCTGAACCTCGCGACCGCCTATGTTGCCACTCTGGCGCCAGCCCCCGTTTGAACTCCGTTTGACCTAGGTCAACGCCCTGTTTCTTTGAAATGCGTATAAACACCGGATGCGGCCGCAGTGTGCATTCGCGGTCTGGAAGGATGTGGTGGATGAGTGCGACCATTGACAAGTTACGCGACGAACATCGGAAAATGGCGAAACTGCTGGGTCTTCTGAACCGGGAGATTCAAGCCTTCGGCGAGAACAAATCGGTGGATTTAGAACTGGTTGAAAGCATTCTGGAATACAACCTCCTCTTCCCCGATGCTTGCCATCACCCAAAGGAAGATGTGGTGTTTCAGTGTTTGTGTGAACGTGATCCTGAGGCCGCCAAGGCCGTCGGCGATTTGGCTGAGGAACATGAAGAGCTTCATGCCCTTACCAGTCGCTTTGCCATGGCTGTGCAAAATGTTCTGCAAGATTATGAACTGCCGCGCGACTGGTTTTATGAAGTTGCTGATGAATATATGCGGTTCATGCGTCGCCATATGCAGATGGAGGAAGTGGTCTTTTTCCCTGCGGCCGAGCGTATCCTGACGGAGGATGACTGGAAGGCTGTCGATGCGCGGGTGTTCAGCAAAGTTGATCCGTTGTTTGATGATCATGCGGATGAGCGCTATGAGTCTCTCCGTCAGGCAATTTTGCTTTCCGAAGGCGAAGCTGGCGCAGCGGCATAATAACAGATACCGGACCCGACTATATGACGACCCATCCCGAGCATCCGTTTGCCGCATTTCTGAAGATCGTCGGCAAGGGTCCCATTCTGTCTCGCCCGCTCAGCCGCGAAGAAGCGTGCGACGCCATGACCATGATTATTGCCGGTGATGTGGAGCCTGAACAACTGGGCGCATTTCTGTTGTTGCTTCGCTACCGGGGGGAAGTTGCCGAAGAACTTGCTGGCTTCATTGATGCCGCCAGGGGTTCTCTTCATCGCGATACGGATATGATCCGACCGGATATCGATTGGCCGTCCTATGCGGATCGTCATCGCCAGCAGCCCTGGTTCATTCTATCCGCCATGATGCTGGC
>JAJFIE010000477.1 GCA_021775275.1 Rhodospirillales bacterium
GCGTTCTTTGGTTTCCTTGGCGGCGCGCCCTATGTTGTGGTCGAACTGATGGGATACCCGCCTTCCACTTTCGGGTTCTATTTTCTCATTATCTCGATTTGCTATATGAGCGGAAACTTTACTGCCGCACGAATTTCCACACGGATCGGCACGGACCGGATGATTTCAATTGGCACCGCCATTTCCCTGATCGGGGCCGGGGTCCTGATGGTGGTTTATCTGGGCGGCGCGCTGATTCCGTTGACCCTGTTTGGCGCCATGGGGATGATCGCTCTGGGCAACGGTATCTCCATTCCGAATGGCGTCGCCGGCGCCATCAGTGTGGATTCCAGACAAGCCGGTGCGGCAGCGGGCATCAGCGGCTTCACCCAGATGGCCTTTGGCGCCCTCTCGACCATGCTGGTCGGTAGTCTGCTGGTTGATACAGCGGCGCCCCTGGTCGCATTAATCGCCATCGCCACCGCCATTTCTTTCGCCATCCAGTGGATTGGCCATTGGATCAGCCCCCGGCATGGCAGGTCATTGGGCAATAAATTAATACCCTGATTTAAGTTAATTAATACAAAATCTCTGACTCACGCTGCCAAAAAAGCGTCACGATATTCGGCCCGGACATCCGCATACCATTGGGGTTCTGCGGGCCACCACCAGAGATTCTCCATGGCGTTCTCCGGATAGGCGTCTTCGAAGGCCTGCTTGGCGGCCGCCGAAATATAATGCTCGGCCCCCTTTACCGTTGCGTTATACCCACTCAACGAAGCCTGAATTCCAGCGTTCTCCGCTTCGTAGCAGGCGGCGATCAGGGTGTAGGCCTGATCAATGTTCGTCGCCCCGATGGGCATGGAAAACCCGTCCATCCAGGCAAAAGCGCCTTCTTTAGGCGCCATATAGTTAACCGGTTCACCTTCATTCTTTAACTCAATGACAGGACCGTCCCAGGTTTGCCCCAGCACCACACCATTGCGGAGGAAGCCTTCCTTCTGGGTGTTCGAGTCATTCCAGAACAGACGCACCCAGTTTTTGTGTTCGATGGCAAAACTTGTTATATCCGACCAGATGCTGCGCGCGGTTTCTTCATCCCGGTAGGCATCTTCGAATGGCGGCAACGTGCCCTGGGATGCGAGATAACGACCAATACCGGCCATCATGGAGTGTGGCCGCCCCATGATCTTGCCCTCGACCTCCGGCGCCCACAAATCACCCAGACTAAGCCGCCCATAAGAGGTCTCGTAATGTTCCGTCTGATAGGCGAGCGCCTCGGTGCCCCACAGATGCGGCAGGTGATACAGGCCGTAATCCCACGTCCAGTCACGCTCCGACGCTTTCAGGTAGCGCTCCTCGACGTTATCCATGGGTAATCTTTCAGGCTCCCACGACTGCAGCAAATCCAGACGGCGCCACTGGTCAGCCCGCATCATGGTCGGTGTGATAATATCAAAGCCCCTGCCCTGGGTCGCTTTCATCTTGTTGATGAGTTGCTCGTTGGAACCAACCTCGGTGATCTTTAGCTTGATCCCTGTGGAGTTCTCAAATCGATCAATGAAGACTTGCGGGAAATACCCGGACCAGATGAAGACCCGGCACTCACCGGATGACGATAGGGCATCCTTCACAAACCACGGCCCTGTGGACGCGATGCCTGCCGCCGCAATACCAACACCCGTCTTCATCAGCCCTCGCCGCGTAAAGCGACGGGCGGCACGTGCCGTCTCGGCTGCCGAGTGGTGGGCGAGAGAGCGATACTTCATGATTTCAGGACGCAATTGTCATCGAATAAAGTTTCATCGGAAAGTGGGAGCAACAGCACCCGGACCGGAAGAAATACTACACCGGGATTGTGAGGAAATTATGAACTCTGTTCAAGGCGGAATTCCACAAAATATGTGATAAATGACTGATTTTGACCACATTTCACCGAAATCTGTCGGCACGGAAGGCGCTAATGTCCTGATTGGGGCTTCGACCGGCCACAATCTCGGTCATCAGGCGTGCCGTCGCCGGTGCACCGGTCAACCCCAGATGCTGATGGCCGAAGGCATAAAAAACATTGGGGCATGATGTTGCGCGACCGATCACCGGCAGGCTGTCGGGCAGCGTCGGACGACGCCCCATCCAGGTGGTGTATGTAGAAATATCGGCTTCCGGCATCATGCGCTTTGCCAGTCTCAGCAACACTTGGGCCCGCCGTTCATTGAGCGGCGCATCGAGAGACGCCAGTTCCACGGTACCCGCGCACCGCAACCCCATTTCCATAGGCGTGATCCAGGCCTTCATTTCATTGTCCATGACAGGCATGGACGGCATGACACCGGGGTTTTCGATGGTGACATGGTAACCGCGCTCGGTTTCCAGCGGTACACGGTCACCAAACCGGGCGCTGAGTTTGTGGGAGAACGCACCCGCGGCGATCAGCAGTTTATCCACGGGCCGGGTTCCGGTGTCGGTGATTAGCGCCGTGGGGCCATCGGGGCCGATTTCCATATCGAGAACGTCAGCCTTCTCAAACGTCGCGCCCAGTTTCTCCGCGTAGGCCGCCAAGACTTTCACCACGCGATTGGGATTGGTGACCCAGCCGTAGTCTTCGATCATATACGCCCATTGATATTTTGGCGCCAGATGAGGTTCCCGCTCGGCGATTTCCGACCGGTTCAACGTGATAAACTCATACCCGCGCTCCCGCCGGGCCTCAAAACCCGACAAATCCCGGGTGAACTTGCGAAAGCCGGAATAGGCGTAGAGTGCGCCGGACTGACGGACCAGATCAGGCGCACCGGCCTCTTGGACCAGTTGCCGATATAACTCCACCGAGGGAGACATCAGGGAATGAAGCCCATCACATTGGGTCTTGCGGTCGCCAAATGCGCCGTCTTTGGCATAGCGGATAAGCCACGGCAGCAAACGCGGCAGATAGCGCCACTGGATAAACAACGGGCCTTCGGGATCAAGCAGCCACCCGGGCGCCTTCAGCAGGGTGTCGGGCGACGCCAGCGGCTCGAACGCTGATGCGGCGAGTAGCCCGGCATTGCCGAAAGAACAGCCATCACCGGGATCCTCGCGGTCAATCACGGTGACCTGATGGCCGGATTTAGCC
>JAJFIE010000478.1 GCA_021775275.1 Rhodospirillales bacterium
CGTGGCGATCCGTGGCGACAAGACGTTGAAGGCGGAGGTTCTGGTTGCGCATTTCAAGCGGGATGCCGGTGGCAACACGACCGTTCACCGTGTTGACGCCTATGACGATGTAACCATTGTCACGGCGCAGGAAACGGCAACGGCGGATCGTGGCGTCTATCAGGTGGAAACCGGTATGACGAACCTGACCGGATCGGTAAAGATCATCCGTGGACAAAACGCGCTTGCCGGATGCCGCGCCGAGGTCAATCTGAATACAGGAATCAGCAAGCTTTTTGCCTGTGAGGGAGAGTCCAGTCAACGGGTTCAGGGGGTGTTGCTACCGGAAAACAACACCCCTTAAGATCGCTATAAGTAATGATAATTTGACGTGGGGCTTGCAATAGCGCCCAGATGCGTGGAAAAGAACAAGCATGAATAATCAACATGATAGCCATAGAGGCGTTCCGGGCGGAAACGATTCCGCGCCGCAACTGGTGACGTCCAATGATCGACCGGGGCTGTTTGCCGAGAATCTTGGCAAGCGGTTCAAAAAACGCCCTGTGGTCCGTGGTGTTACGCTGTCGGTGCAACGCGGCGAGGTTGTTGGATTGCTTGGCCCCAACGGCGCTGGAAAGACCACGTGTTTTTACATGATTACCGGATTGATTCAGCCCGATCACGGTTCCATTATCTTGGACGGTCAGGATATCAGCGAACTGCCCATGTACCGCCGGGCGCGACTGGGAATCGGATATTTGCCACAGGAAGCGTCGATTTTCCGCGGCCTGTCCGTGGAAAACAATATCCGCGCCGTGCTCGAAGTTTCCGAGCCGCAGCATGAACGGCGCGAAGCCATGCTGGACGCCCTGCTGGCGGAATTCTCCATCTCGCACTTGCGCCGGACACCGTCGCTTGCGCTATCGGGTGGCGAACGCCGGCGGGTGGAAATCGCACGGTCTCTTGCATCCAACCCACATTTTGTCCTGCTAGATGAGCCGTTTGCCGGTATCGATCCCATTGCCGTCGGCGATATCCGTGATCTGGTCGGTCATCTGAAGGATCGTGGCATCGGTGTTTTGATCACGGATCACAACGTCCGTGAAACCCTGGATGTTATCGACCGCGCCTACATCATTCATGACGGTATGGCATTGATGGAAGGCGCTCCCAAGGACATCGTCGGAAACGAGGATGTCAGGCGGGTGTATCTTGGTGACCGCTTTAGCCTCTAATCCTCGTGTTTGTCATAAAGCGGACGTCCGCGCGATCACGCCGGTGATCCTGATATGACGCTGACCCCCAGACTCGATCAACGCCAATCCCAGTCACTGGTAATGACGCCGCAGTTGCAACAGGCGATCAAGCTGTTGCAGATGTCCAGTATGGAACTTGCCGGTTACATCGAACAGGAACTGGAAAAAAACCCTCTGCTGGAACGCGATGAGGGTGAGGGCGTTAGTGAAAACCCGGGGGCTACGGATCAGGGAACCAGGGATCAGGGCGCAGGCCCGGACGAGCCGGGCGCGCCTGATCCGGAAAACCTGAATCCCATCGATTTCGATGCCAAACCCAATGATGTGGAGATTCCCGATGAAGCCGGGTATGACGTCGATTACGACAATACCTATAACAATACGACCGACGCGGCAGAACCGGATCAGCCATCCCAGGATATGAGCTTTGCCAACGTCGCTGGTGGCGGCACGGGCGGCGGCGGGTATGATGGTAATTTACCGGGCATCGAAGAGACTGTTTCCGAGCAACCGACCCTGCGTGAGCACCTGCTGGATCAGTTGCACATGGACATCACGGATCCTGTAGACCGTATGATCACTCACCATTTGATCGGGATGCTGGATGAAGCCGGGTACATCTCGGATGATCTGTCCTATATCGCCGAAACCCTGGGATGCTCGCTTGAGCGGGTGGAGGCGACTCTCAGCAGGGCTCAGGAATTCGATCCGGTGGGCATTTTCGCTCGAAGTCTGAGCGAATGTCTGTCCCTTCAGTTACGCGAATTGGACAGGTTTGATCCGGCCATGGCGGCTCTGGTTGACCATCTTGATCTTGTGGCCAAACGGGAGTTCACGGCGTTAGGTAAAATCTGTGGTGTGGATATGGAAGATATCACCGATATGGTTCAGGAATTGCGAAACCTGAATCCCAAACCCGGACTGGATTTTGAGCATGATCCGGTGCAGGCCATAACGCCCGATGTATTCATGCGGGCGCAACCACGCGGCGGCTGGCATCTCGAACTCAATAACGAAAACCTGCCACGAGTTCTGATCAACAATCACTACTTTTCCCAAGTTACCAAAGTACCGATGGAAAAGGATGATAAAGACTACATCAACGAGCAGTTCCAGACGGCGAACTGGCTGGTCAAGGCGCTGCATCAACGAGCCACCACGATTTTGAAGGTGGCGACAGAAATCGTCCGCCAGCAGGACGGGTTTTTCAGAAAAGGCGTACAGCATCTACGCCCTCTTGTGCTGCGCGATATTGCAGACGTTATTGAAATGCACGAGAGCACGGTCAGCCGGGTGACGTCCAATAAGTACATTTCAACCCCTCGTGGGATCTTTGAACTGAAGTATTTTTTCACCTCCTCTATCGCTAGTTCGACGGGTGGCGATGCAATTTCAGCCGAATCGGTGCGTCATAAAATCAAGGAATTGATTGATGCCGAGGATCCCGGGAAAATTTTATCCGATGATAAGATCACGGACATCCTGAACCGCGATGGCATGGATGTCGCACGGCGAACTGTCGCCAAGTACCGGGAATCATTGAATTTAGGGTCGTCAGTTCAGCGACGACGCGAAAAATCCGCGCCAAAATAGGCCAATCATAATTGTTCACAGATTGTGGACAGAAGTTGATCTAAAAAAATGTCGAACTCATGCTATTGACTTACCCGAGGCGTGAAACTAATTTCCGGGCCTCCGCATCCGGTGGCAGGAATGGTCTTCAGTAGTAGTGAGAATCTTTCAGGCCAGTTTAAGGAAGCTAGGTGATTATCGGGTTTAACGACTCGTAACCGAATTCACAGTATCCATTTCATAATTCACGGTACGGCTAATTACCCATGGAAGTATCCGTTAAGGGACATAACGTTGATGTTGGCGACGCGTTGCGTGGTCACATTGAAGAGCAGTTGCTGGCCGGCGTTGGCAAGTACTTTGACAAAGCACTGGATGGTAGTGTTACGATTTCACGGGAAACCACTCATGGGTTTCACGTGGAAATTACCGTGCATCCGTTGCGTGCCATGACCGTTCAGGCCGGTGCTTCCGGCGACGACGCCTATGGTGCTTTTGACGGCGCATTGGAGCGTATCGCCAAACAGCTTCGTCGGTACAAACGACGCCTGAAAGATCATCACAAGGCGCGACCGAATGATGACTTCCTGTCGGCGCAGCAATATGTTTTGCAGCCCGAGCACGAAGATATCGAAGTGCCCGAGGAGGGCGACCCCGCCATTATCGCCGAGATGGACACGGAGATCGCTACCCTCAGTGTGGGTGAGGCGGTTATGCGGATGGACCTGGCCCACGCGCCGGTGCATATGTTCCGCAACACGACCAATGGCCGGTTGAACGTGGTCTATCGGCGCGAAGACGGCAATATCGGATGGATTGATCCGGAACAGGCGGGCTGACCCGTCGGATGCCCGATACCCGACTTCAGGTATGGGCGGCAAAGAATAGTCAAGGAGCAGTCATGGAGATCACTGATCTCATTACCCCGGAAAGCGTCATTGGTGGCCTGCGTGCGACCAGCAAAAAACAGGCGTTGCAGGATTTGGCCGATAGGGCGTCAGGCATTACGGGACAACATGAACGCGCGATATTTGATGTGTTGATGGAGCGTGAACGCCTCGGTACTACCGGTGTCGGCAATGGCATTGCCATCCCCCACGGTAAACTTCCGGCCCTCGAGCGCCTGTATGGTGTATTTGCCCGGCTGGAAGAGCCGGTGGATTTTCAGGCCATCGATGATCAGCCAGTTGATTTGGTATTTTTGCTGCTGGCCCCTGAAGGCGCTGGCGCGGATCATCTGAAGGCGCTGGCGCGGGTGTCGCGTCTGTTGCGTGACAAGGGTACGTGTGAGAAACTACGCGGTACCGACAGCGCCGACGCGCTGTATGCCTTGCTCACGGATTCAACGGAAAACCGCGCCGCCTGAACCACCTTCCATGCCGGCTCACCCGTGCTTTAATGCACGCTGGCGGGCTCTAGTCCCTCACGAATGACAGCGGCTATTGCCAGGTCACGCGTTTCAGCCATCCCTACGGGGCGGCCATCAGCAGCGTGTATACCATAGGCCATATGTCCCGTTACATGACCTTTGTCGTCGCGTAATTCCACGGGCTTCACATAGGCCAGGTACTCCGAGCCCCAAAGGGCGAAATCCTGGGCTGACAGCCGTATGGCATGGGCTGGCTTTGGTGTGATTGGATTGTCGTTGTCGTAGTTCATTTGAACCTCCTTCTGAAGCGTTCTTTTGGTGCATCCTGGCGTCCTTGAACAGGCCCGCCGGACTGGGGTCTGTGTCTATGCATCCGGTTTGACGTCAATGGTTTTCCGGGGGGTGGGTTCAGTTTTCTTGCCACCCGTCTTGGTGATCTGGATTGTGCGGACTTCAGGCTCGGGAATGTGCTGTTCCAAGTCCACATGCAGCAAACCATTGTCGAGGGATGCCCCCTCGATTTCAATACCCTCGGCGAGCAGGAAACTGCGCTGGAACTGTCGCGCTGCAATTCCCCGGTAAAGAAATAGCCGGTCCGGTTCGTCGTCGTCGCTGCGCCCCCTGATCACCAACTGGTTGTCTTCCACAGTAACCTGCAAGTCGTCCATGGAAAATCCGGCGACGGCGAGGGTGATCCGCAGCTTGTATTCGTCTGTCTGTTCGATGTTGTACGGCGGGTAGCCTTCGGCTGACGTCTTGGAGACGCGGTCCAGCATCCGTTCCAGATGATCAAAGCCCAACAAAAGCGGGCTGTTAAAGCCGGTTGCCCGGGACATGGCGGGTCTCCTCCTGATCTGAGCGAGCAAGCCTTTACGGCTCCCGTTAATGGCCTTCAACACAAAGCGCCTCGTATCAATGGTCCCAAGGGCACCATTGACTACCCAAAGATGGTTCGATGAAGCCCCTGTGTCAACATCAGTGGGCCTGGGGCCATGATCGTTGCAAGATTCTGGTTTGATCGGACCTGACGGTTGCTCGCGACGCCATAAAGGAATCAACGCGCCATGAATATCGAGGGGCCGATTGCTCGTGAGAATCAAATCGGCGGCTACGGTCTTTGGGGGCTCTGGAAAATAATTTAAAAATAAATACAGGAGTGTGATCTGGATCACAGCTTTATTGGTGCACATGGGGCATAGTCAAAGCATGGATCGAACGGACAGAGCGTCGTTCTCCGATTATTTGTTAGTTACCTACTATCTCTCTCCTCTCTTTTTCCTTGTCGGCTCCTTTTTTTGGAGCCGATTTTTTTGTGGATTGCGCGGAACAAAAAATGGCCGCCAAACGTGAGTTTGACGGCCATCGTTAGTCAGGAAGTATTAATCCGGTTTAACCTTTCCAGATGCCCTCCTTGCGGACATCTTCCATTGTCATTTCCACGGCCTTGTACATGATATCCATCATCTCGTCGGTCTGCTGCTTCGTGATGATACAGGGCGGCGAGAACACACACATGTTGATCATGGGGCGGACAAACAGGCCCATTTCGTGGCAGTGG
>JAJFIE010000479.1 GCA_021775275.1 Rhodospirillales bacterium
ACTGGATCAATGGAGGATCGGCAAACAACGCTTCGATACGACCGGCCAGCAAATCACGGATCGCCGCGTCACTGGTATCGTAGAGTTTCAACTCGGCACCTTCAATCGCTTTCAATTGATCGATCCAGCCGAAGCCCTGAATGGTGGCAATCGTCTTGCCTTCCAGTTCTTTGACGGATTGCCAGTTGGTCGACTTTTTCTGCGTAATATTGGCGCCACCGTAGTAGATCGGATCCGAGATATTTATCACTTTGATGCGCTGATCGTTCCATCCCATCATGCCGTGCATGATATCGACCCGGCCTGCCTTCACCGATGCAATTTCACCGGCCCATTCCATCAGCGCGGGCTTGACCTTGAGCCCGAGGCCTTCGGCAACAATACCCATCAGTTCGCCGTCGAGTCCGATCAACCCGCCATCCTGCCAGCCGGTACCTGGCATATCGCCATTGAATGCAACGGTTAATACGCTGTCTTCAACAACTTCGAGGCCGGCGGCCTTGACCGCCTCGCTGGTCCCCGCCATTGCCAAAAACGCAGCCGCAACGCCGCAAATTGTTCTCTTGATGTACTTCCCTGTTTTTAATGTCAGCATTTTCACCCTCCTGAGTTGAGCTGTATTTTTGTTCGTTAGGTTTCGTGCTTGTGGTGATGCTAGTGGTCAAATTGTGAATAGGTCTTGAATATATCAGCCGTTTTCTTGAATATTTATGCTTGAATAGGCCAGTACTTGGGAGGCAGGGCAGATCATGGACGGATTCGCAGACATCTTTCCCCCGCCCCCGCCGCCGCCAGCGGGGATGGACCCCGATCTGTCGGTCGGGTTTATTCTGTCGCCACGTTTCTCAATTCTGCCATTTGCCGGCTTCATTGACTGCCTGCGCCACGCCGCTGATGTCACCGACCACAGTCGGCAAATCTATTGCCACTGGACGATTGTCGCATCGACGTTGGAGCCAGTCCGCGCAAGTTGCGACTTGGAGGTCTTGCCGCAACAGATATTGCCTGACGTCAGCCAGTTCGACTATCTGATCGTTGCCGGTGGGCACCTGCCGTGGTGTCTGGATTTACCCCCCGAGACCTATGATTATCTTCGCCAGGCGGCGAAACAGAATATTCCCGTAGTGGGCCTGTGTACCGGTAGCTTTATTCTCGCCAATGCCGGACTGTTGGATGGGCGCCGGTGCAGCGTTCATACCGAACACCGCGAACAATTTGTAAAACTGTTTCCGACCGTCGAAGCCATTACCGATCAAGCTTACATCATGGATCATGGGGTCATCACCTGCCCTGGCGGGATTGCGGCGATTGAGCTTGCTTTTACACTCATTGAAACGCGCTGTGGCAAGGCGCGAGCGACCAAGGGTCTGGCGTCACTTCTGGTCAATAATCATCAGGCTGCCCAACATATGCTGCAGCGACCTTATGATCACCTCACGGTGTGTGGAAACCGACGCGTGGAGATGGCTGTGGAACTGATGGAGCGGCATTTTTCAACGCCCTTCACCATCGCCAGGCTCGCACAAAAACTGAATGTTTCGGAACGTGAACTCAACCGCGCCTTCAAACAGCACGCTGGTGAGTCACCGACTGTTGTGTGGCGAAAAATTCGCCTTGCACATGGCCACTGGCTTCTCGTGAATACATCCCGAACGGTAACCCAGATCGCCATGGAATGCGGCTTCGCAGATGGTGCGCATTTTTCCCGGTGGTTTAAAAAAACGCATGATGAATCTCCTGCCGAATTTCGAAAGCGCCGACGTCATATTTGAGCGGCATGAGCGGTTTGATCTGCCACACCCGACGCGCTATAGGCTATTCCCGCGAGGACTAGTTCAACAAGGGGAAAACAGATGTCGCTGGAAATCCGAAAGATCGTCAAGGTGGTCGAAGAGGCCCGCCTGGAAATGGGCCGCACGCCGGAACGTCCGGTGGAAATGGTCGCCGTCGCCGCCGTGGTCACCAACCCGTGGGCGGGTGAGGGCTACGTCGAGGACTTAAGGCCCAGGATACTGGAAGTAGCGCCACCGCTGGGCAAGGAAATGGTCAGCGTGATGATCAACGAAATTGGTGACGGCGCCCGGGTGGAAGCCTACGGCAAAGCCGCCGTGGTTGGCATGAATGGTGAAATCGAGCATGCATCGGGCCTGATCCATACGCTTCGGTTCGGCAACAAGTTTCGTGACGCCGTTGGCGGCACCGCCTATCTCAGTTTCACCAACAAACGTGGCGGCCCTGGCTGTTCCGTACAGATCCCCATGATGCACAAGATCGATGTGGGGCAGCGTTCTCATTACCTGACGATGGAAATCTCGGTCCATGATGCGCCCGGCCCGGATGAAATTCTGGTAGCCCTTGGCACCGCCATGACAGGCCGCGCCTTTCCGCGAATTGGAAACCGCTATCAGGACATTGAAGAGATGGGTCTCGATCCCGAAAAAGGCTGATTGCTTTCTGACCGTCAACGGAAGCCGAGAAAACTGACTTCCACTGGCCCCCGGACGGCATTGCACATGAACACACGCGATGCGCGTTTGAGATCGTCGATGGTAAGGGTGCGCTCGGTTGCATTCCACTCGCCAATGAGTTTTGCCCGCATCACACCCGGCAGCACACCGCTGGATAATGCGGGTGCTACCATGGCGCCATCGAGTTCGAGAAAGATATTCGAGATGCCGCCCTCGCATACCTCCCCCCGTTCATTAAGAAACACCACATCATACCCGCCCGGAATGCTCTTCAGGCGCGCACGCTCCTGGTCATATACGTGTCGCCGGGTCGATTTGTGCCGACGCAGCGGGTCCTGGGAATTTAGGCGGGCTCTGGCCAGAATGACAACCGGATTGTCCGGCAGCGGTAAAAGCGGCGCCGATGTCACAGTGAACCGGCCATCGTTTTCAAGTTGCAGGCGGAGGCGGGTTTCACCGGTTGCGCCCTGAATCTCATCATCAAGCGCACGACGAATTGCAGCTTCATCGACATCAATTCCCAATGTATTTGCGCTGTCCGTTAATCGGGCGATATGGGCCTCAATCAGGGGAACGTCACCGTTAATCGCGCGCATGGTTTCGATCAGACCAACTGTCGGCGCACGGTATGTGATATTGGTATTCAGCGCGTTGACCAGAAAGCTGGCCTTGAGCAGGCATTCGTCATACTCCGCCGCCGCGACGGAATCGGCGACGATACCGCTGCCGATTCCAATCATGGCCTGATTACGTTGATCAAAGCACACAGTCCGGATGGGTACTGAAAAACACATATCCCGTGTCGGCGTTACATATCCGATGGCTCCCGTATAAAGACCACGGGGATGCTGCTCCAACTCGGCAATGATTTCCATAGCCCGGATTTTTGGTGCGCCGGTGACGGAGCCGCACGGGAACATATACCGGAATATGTCGATCAGTTTGATATCCGGCCTAATGCGGGCCTCCACGGTTGATGTCATCTGGTGAAGGGTCGCATAGGTTTCCACATGAAACGCATCACGTACGGAAACACTGCCGATCTCGGCAAGCCGTCCCAGATCATTGCGGATTAGATCAACAATCATCAGGTTTTCGGCCCGGTTTTTTTCGTCCATGCGCAGATATTCAATGAGTCTGGCATCTTCTTCCGGTGTCGCCCCACGCGGCGCAGTTCCCTTCATGGGGCGCGATTCGAGCTTTGTTCCTGTCTTGCGGAAAAATAACTCAGGTGAAAATGAAGCGCTCTTCATGTCCGGCAGGTCCAGCACAGCGCCAAACGGGACGCTCTGGTAGGGCGCAACCTGCCGGTAGAAGCCCCAGATATCATCTTGCTGCATAAACTGAAGGGGGAATGTGTAGTTTGCCTGATAAATATCGCCGGCAAAGATATAGTCCTTCACCGCCGTCACATTAGCGCCATAGACGGCCTGGGATTCCGTTATGCCGATAGAGCCCTCCAGACCGGTAAACCGCCCTTGCTGCTGGAGAATCCCATTCACGTCAGCATGCGATATTTTTGTCGCTTCGCGGAATACACCTAGCTGGAATAACGGGCCATCCAGTTCCCTGCCCCGCCCGATCAGGCGGGGTTCCAGATAGTGCCCAAGCTCGTAACAGAATCCACCGGCGATAAAGAATCCGTCGTCGAGCACCTGCTCGATCTCGGAAAACGCCTGGTCGATCCCATCGGCATCCAGACAGGTTATGATCTGTTCAGCGCCTGAGAACAGGATCGAGCCGCCGCCAGGAACGTCGTCATCCTGCAGGGAATCATGCAACAATACGGTCGCATCCGATACGATTGGCAAGTGCGTTTCCATTGGTTCCTGTATCATCACTTACGCTCACCGGGTCCAGCGAAAATGTCTCTTTCAGGCCGTTCTCTGCGTGCGCATATCTCCGTATGTCCGGGCAATTGCCAACTGACAATCTCGACATTCTCCTCTAGTACGAAGGGATGGCTAGTGAAAACCCATCCCCGTGGCCGCAGACAGCGGACGGAAAAACGGACTGGGAGACGGTGTTTGAGGACCCCATGACGGGCCTCATCGCGGTAATTGCCCAGGCGCGTTCCCCGGTGGCCCTGCGCAAGAGCACGGCTCTTGTTATCGAATCCATTTATGCACAGGACGGTGCGCCGCCTGAGATCAAGGGGTTCACCGACGAGCTTGAACGCATGCTGCCCGATGATCTGCCAGCCGACGCGCTTCCCAAGGTTGCAGACGCCATCAGCACCGTCATGCGGGAAATCAAGAACGACCGCATCCGCCGCGAAAAAGACCCTTTCGATGATCTGGACGATGAGGATTTTGACGAGGATCCAGATGACGATGCGCCAAAGAAAAAGAAATGGTGGAGCTGGAAAAAAAAACCGAAGAAAGCCAAAAAACCGCGACAACAAACCAAGCCGCAAAAGCGGAGCAAGAAGGGCAAAGGACGCGGTTCGGCCCGAATGATGATTTTCGGTAGTCTGGCGCTCCTGCTCAGTCTCACCGGAATCGGCGGCGGCGGGTATTATTACTTCTTTGCCAATCACGAAACCACGTTCGATGAACGCACGCGAACGCTGATTGACCAGATGGTTCTGGCAGCGGAAGGCAACGGTCCGGAGCACCACGTATTTGGCTGGCCATTAACTGTGGAAACACGCGCGGGTCTGACGGGAGTCACCGCTGTTGGCGTCCCCGCCGAGGCCTGCACCAGCATTGCATGGTACTTCGCCAATCGTGGCAATGTATTGATCAATGACAAACTGCCGAAAAAAATCGCCCCAAATATTCTCAAACGATTCTGTAAAGAGCAGGGTCAGATGGCCAAGGTAACATGGATGTCCAAAACCCGC
>JAJFIE010000480.1 GCA_021775275.1 Rhodospirillales bacterium
TTTCCAGGGCGTCCGCCAGAAGCGTTCCCTCAATGGCATCCTTGCGGGTGACCTGACGACGCTCGCCGGTTCGGAAATCATGGATGTAGCGCCCGGACACGGTACAAAAATGAACCTCCCCGGTGCCAATGGAGCAGTCCATCTCCGGATCGTTACGGCCATGCAGTGTGAAATTTTCCGGACACTGGGCGAGGGCGTCCATGATGACTTTTTCAGGAAACTTAATCAGCGCGCCATCGTTTTCCAGTGTACAACCCACCGCCTCGTACATCTTTGCGGCCCGGGGGTCATCACAACGCATGCCACCTTCTGCAAGAACCCTGAGGGCGGCAGTATGAATGCGTTCGCACTCCTCCGAGGTGATTGGATAAACGGAACCCACCAGTTTTCCTGAAAATCCCCTCATGCTTTTCCTCCCATAGGCTTCTCCAGCCGCCTGCTGGCGGCATGAATAATCAACCTTTCCAAAGCCCCTCTCGAGCGATGTCGTCCATCGTCGCCTTGATGCTTTTGCAGAGTATTTCGGCGATCTGTCCGATCTGCTCCTCACTCAGGATCAATGGCGGCGATAAAATATTCAGGTGCTCAAGGGGGCGAACGATGAGGCCGAGTTTCTGACAGTGGTTGGCGATCCGTTTGCCGACTTGTACTTCCGCTGGCAGTAGTTTCTTGGTCCCTTTGTCCGCGACATTTTCGACGCACATCATGAAATGACTACCCCGGACCTCGCCGACGAGATCAAGATCAGTGAGGGCGCCTAGGGCGTCTTCAAACAAGGGCCCTGTCCGCCGCACCCGGCCACATATATCTTCCCGTTCCAGAATCTCGATATTCTTCAGACCGGCTGCGCAACATGCCGGGTGACCCGTGTAGGTAAATCCGTGTAAAAATGCGCCGCCAGGATCGCTGATTACTTCGTAGATACGCTCAGAAATGATGGTGGCCGACAAAGGCTGATATCCGGATGAAATCCCCTTTGCCGTACAGAGAATGTCGGGTTCGACGTCAAAAATATCACGGGATGCAAACATGTGACCCAGCCTGCCGAATGCTGTTACCACCTCGTCCGATATATAGAGAACGTCATATTTTTGGCAGACCTCCCATGTCGCCCGGTGATAGCCCGGTGGCGGCACAATGACGCCGCCAGCCCCCATGATAGGCTCGGCAATGAACGCCGCCGTATTTTCGGGCCCTATTTCAAGAATTTTATTTTCCAGCTCATCGACAAGCTGGGCACGAAATCCATCCACGGACATCCCGTCCGGGCGCCGGTAGGGGTAGGGTGCGGAAACATGATGAACAAATCCCGTGGCCACGTCCCACCCGGCGTGATAGGCGGGCCCCGTCATGGACATGGCGAGGAAGGTGCTGCCGTGATAGGCGTGCTCGCGTGAAATAACGTGTTTTTTTTCGAGTTTTCCTAGGCGGTTGAAATAGTGGTGCACGATGCGAATGGCGGTATCGTTTGCCATGGAACCGCCGGTTCCGAAAAATACCTTGTTTAAATCACCGGGCGTCAAGCTGGCGAGCTTTGTTGCGAGATTGACCGCCGGTGCGTTGGTCAGGTTGGTAAAAGCCGAATAAAAAGGAATTTTCCGAATCTGATCCGCTATGGCCTCGACCATTTCCTCGCGACCGTATCCGATATTGACACACCAGAGCCCACCGATACCATCAATGAAGCGATTGCCATCTGAATCGGAAACGGTGACCCCTTCTGCCGAGGCAATAACGGTGCAACCGTCTTTCTTATGCGCCGCAAGATCACTGAAGGGGTGAAGAACGTACTCGGTGTCCCGTTCCCACAAATCCTGTGTCGAAAATTCGAAATTCGGCTCCATTGACAGGTCCCCCTGTAACCTTCGTCAGGTGCGAGCGGAACCTTCGGTGCCAGTTTTTATTGCGTGCTTCCGGGCGTGGCTGGAAGGCGCTTACCGTACCGCTCACAACGGAGAGCCAGTTTTCGCCGGAAAATAGATTAGGTAAATTTCAATTTACCTCTCTTGTACATAGCCTTTGGCTATGTTTAGTGCGGCAGGCGCCTGTGCCGGGGGTCCGTCATAAGCAACCGTGTCCACCGGCGCAGCCTGACACGGGCCCCGCCCCGGATAACGCAGGGCAAACCACGCCTTGCAGAATTCCGAAAATTCATTCATGACCCGCGATGGCCGCAACTGATGCAGCCGGGCGATTCCCAGTCTGCCGCTTTCGGTATCGTCGGTCAGAGGGCGGGTAACGATTGTATGACCGTCATAGGTTTGATCGAAATATGGGTGAGTCACCAGGAGCGAAAATCCTCGGTGCCGACCGACGAGGCCCCGCACCATCTCCATTGATGGCGAACTGAAAGCAATCCGTGGCTGGATTCCGACTTTCCGGAATATACCTGTGAAGTAGTCGCGGCTTGGGGGGACGTCCAGCAAAATCATTGGCTCGTCTTCCAGATCTGCCAGGAAGATTTTCTTTTTTTCAGCGAGCGGATGCCCTTCCGGAAGTAATACATAAGGATCGAATGATGCAAGATCATCGATCTGGATTTCGTCTGGCGTCAACAAATTGTACATGATGGCGAGTTCGAACCGACCGGACGTGAGTCCATCCACGAGTTCATCCTGGTCTCCTTCATGTAAGCTGATTTCAACGCCGGGAAACCGTTCTGAAAAATCGGCGAGCAGGGACGGCATGAACACGGGCCCGACCGTGAGGAAGCAGGCCAGTTCCAGCTGCCCGTATGTGGTGTTGCTTGAAGCCTGCACATTCTCCTGAAGTTCCTCACCATGACGTAGCAATCTGCGTGCATCCACCAACATGCGCTCGCCCGTCGGCGTGAGGGTCACCCCCCTGGCGTGATGGCGTATGAAAAGCTGTGCGGCAAGTTGCTCTTCGAGATTGGTGATCGCCTTGGATACGGAAGGTTGTGAGACGTTCAGTTGCGCGGACGCTTTCGCAATGGAACTGTGTTCGGCAGTGGCCACAAAATACTCCAGTTGGCGTAGTGAATATCTGATCATGACTGTTTGTCCCCGAAAGTCGCTGAACATCGGTTGCTGTTTCTGCTTAGTTAAAAACTAACATTAAATGAGATAAATTGAAATTTATCTATTCAGATTTCCAGTGACAATCAACAAACAGCGCATTTGCGTCGCATGGCAATACCACACAAAATTGTCAGGAAACCCACCATGAGTTCAGGTTGGAAAGTCGGCATTGATATCGGCGGTACATTTACCGACGTAATCGGGATCAATTCGACCGACGGTGAAGTCAGAACTGCGAAGGTGCGGAGCCAGGCAAGCGATCCGGTGGGCAGTGTCGTATCGGCATACCAGGCGATCGGTCTTGGATGGGACAGCGTTTCCGACCTTATACACGGCACGACCATGGCGACGAACGCCATTGTGGAAGGCAACCTTGCCCCTGTTGCACTGGTCGCGACCGAAGGATTCCGCGACACCATCGAAATCGGTCGCCAAAACCGCCGTGAACTCTACCGCCTGCATGTTCCTCCGAAACTGCCGCCGCTCGTCCCGGAAGACCGCCGGGTCGAAGCCAGCGAACGCATCGGTCCCGAAGGCCAGGTGCTGAAATCCCTAACCGACAAAGAAGTGTGTCGGGTTGCCAGGGTGGTAAACGATCTGAAGGTCGAGGCTGTCGCAATTTCCTTGCAGAACTGCTTTACCAATTCGGATCATGAAACGAGGCTGGGTGAGCGGATTTCCGGAACAGTTGACTATGTCGCGCTCTCCCACGAAATGAGCCCCGAACCACGGGAATTCGAACGTACCAACACAACCATCCTAAATGCGGCCCTCATGCCGTTGACAACCGGATATCTGGATAAGCTACAAGCCAGTGCCGGTAATTCGACAAACATTCATCTCTTTCATTCCGCCGGCGGCATGGCGTCGGTCGAGGCCGTCAAAGGTTGCCCCTTGACCC
>JAJFIE010000049.1 GCA_021775275.1 Rhodospirillales bacterium
TTCCAGGGCTTCGAGAATTTCTTCGTGTTCTTTGACCGCTTTTTCCCATCGGGCTTCCGATGTATTGGCCATGTATCGCGCGCGGCGGATACGACCTTCGAGGCTGGCGTGCATGATCGCCAGTGTCGGGTTGGCAGCGGCTTCCACGATTTTTTCGTGAATTGACTGGTTGAGATGAAAGTAATCAGCCAGCTCGCGGCGGCGATAATGCAGGATCATTTGGAAATGCAAAGCCCGGATTTCTGCAAGTTGATCTTCAGTAATGCTATTGCATGCCATCTCCCCGGCCAACGCCTCAAGCGAGCCCATAACGGGGAACATTTCGTCGACATCCTGCACTGTAACCTCAGAGACTGTCGCTCCCCGGTTCGGCGTCAGCACAACCAACCCTTCAGATGCCAGTACCCGCATAGCCTCGCGGAGCGGAGTTCGCGAAATGCCAAACTGTTCGCATAATACCTTTTCAGGCAACCGCGCACCGGGCGCGAGTTCTCCTTCGACGATCATGGTACGCAGGTTTGCGACCACTTCACCGTGCAGCAGGGCTCGGGTAAGAGGCTCCTCGCTAATCGAAACATTCCCTTTGTCGTCTTGAAGATGTGAATCATCGGGTGAAGTCATGGTGCGATCCTATCATACGGCAAGAGCGCGGTGGAGAACTTGCGCCACGTGAATGGCGTCACGCGCGGCGCCATCCTTGATCTGATGACGACAACTGGTGCCGTTGGCGACAACAATGGTTGCAGTGTTGGCATTTCGGACAGCGGGTAACAGAGCGGCCTCGCCCATTTTCATCGATATGTCATAGGTCTCCGCCTGATAACCGAATGTGCCCGCCATGCCGCAGCAACTGGACGACACGGTTTCAACATCAAGGCCAGGAACAAGGTGTAGAACTTTTTCTACTGACCCCATGACGTCGTGAGCCTTTTGATGACAGTGCCCATGCAGGAGCACCTTACTGAATCCGTTATCCTGTAGTGATAAATTCAGGCGGCCGGCATCCTGCTCGGCGGCAAGAAATTCTTCAAACAACATGGATTGCTCGGTGATGGCGCCCATCACATCCTTATCGAGCATGACGGCAAACTCATCACGCATTGATAGCACACAGGATGGCTCCAGCCCGATGATGGGAACGCCCCGTTCGGCAAACGGCCGCAACGTTTCGATCAATCGGCTTGCTTCGGCTTTGGCCTGATCGACCAAACCGGCGGAGAGAAACGTGCGTCCACAACAAACCGGTCGGCCACCATCAGCCGGGACAGGAATGTGAACCGTGTAACCTGCTGCCCGCAGAACACTGAGCGCGGCTCGTGCATTTTCCGGCTCCTGATAGGTGTTGAAGGTATCAACCCAAAGCACGACCTCACGGCCGTTTGTGCCGGTCTCGCCGACACCGGGTTCGGCAACGCCCCGAAACGGGGTCGAATGCCAGACCGGCAACGGTCGTCTGGCGCTGAACCCGAGCACCTTCTCACTAAGATAGGCAACTCCCGGAATCTTGTCGCGAAGATTGAGAAATATTCCAAAACGGCTGGCGATAGGTGCATAGCGCGGCAGATAGGCGATCAACCGTTCGCGTAGCTTCAAACCATGACGTTTGGTGTAATGATAGAGAAATTCGACCTTCATCCGCGCCATGTCCACACCGGTCGGGCATTCCCTTTTGCATCCCTTGCACGAGACGCACAGTTTCATGGTTTCAAACATGTCATCGGAGGTGAAAGCGTCGGCTCCGAGCTGGCCTGAAATGGCAAGCCGCAGGGTGTTCGCGCGCCCACGGGTCAGATGGCGCTCCTCGCCGGTGGCGCGGAAAGACGGGCACATCACGTTAGCGTCCGATTTACGGCATGCGCCGTTGTTGTTACACATCTCGACAGCGCCGGAAAAACCACCCCAGTCCGACCAGTCGAGCGCGGTTTCGGGAACGTCAACCCGGTAGTCGGGCTTGTACCGAAACAGGCTCCTGTCATCCATCTTTGACGGATTGACGATCTTGCCCGGGTTCATCATGTTTTCAGGATCAAGCGTGGTTTTCACCAGGCCAAAATTCTCGACCATGCGGGCGCCGAACATGGCTTCGTGGAATTCGGACCGGACCAGTCCATCACCGTGTTCCCCCGAATGCGAGCCTTTGTATTCGCGCACCATAGAAAAGGCTTCCTCAGCGACGGCGCGCATTTTCTTGATATCCATTTCCTGCCGCAGGTTGAGAACAGGGCGCACATGCAAACAGCCGACCGATGCATGGGCATACCAGGTTCCGGTGGCGCCGTGCTTTTCAAACACCTTGGTCAGCCTGTCCGTGTATTCGGCGAGATCAGCAAGTTCCACCGCGCAATCCTCAATGAAGGAAATTGGTTTTCCCTCCCCCTTCATGGACATCATAATGTTGAGGCCTGATTTCCGCACTTCCCATACCTCTTTCTGGAAGGCGGGGTCCGTGACTTCGACAACACCGCCTGAGAAACCGAGATCGGTCATGCGGGAGACCAGGCCTTGAAGCTGCTCAAGCAACTCGTCTTTGTCGTCACCGGCGAATTCGACCAGGAGTAGCGCATCGGGGTCGCCCTGAACGGCCTTGTCCATGGTCGGGCGGAACAAGGGAATGTCACGCGAAAGCTCAATCATGGTGCGGTCAACCAGTTCGACGGCGACCGGGCCAAGCTTGACCAGATGCTGCGCCGAATCCATCGCCTGATAAAAAGTCGGAAAGTGGCAGATGCCGAGCGCCTTGTATTTGGGGATGGGGGAAAGCTTCAGTTTAATGCGTTTGCTGTAGGCAAGCGTGCCTTCCGACCCGACCAGAAGATGCGCCAGATTGATTGGTTTATTACTCGGCGTCAGCGCGTCGATATTATATCCGCCCACTCTCCGCATCAGCTTCGGGAACCGCTTGTTGATTTCGTCGGCCTCGCGGCGCCCCAGTTCAATCAGTCCGTCGACCAGTTCGCGGTGTTCGGGCGTAAACCCGGCTTCATCCAGATCAGTCGGCAGTTCGCCAAAATACATGGATGAGCCGTCGGCCAGCAGTGCATCGATGGCAAGGACATTGTCACGCATGGGGCCGTATTTCAGCGAGCGTGCGCCGCAACTGTTGTTCCCGGTCATGCCGCCGATGGTGGCGCGTGAACCGGTCGAGACATCAACCGGGAACCAGAGCCCGTGCGGTTTCAGAAATTCATTCAGATGATCAAGAACAATGCCGGGTTCGACCCAGACGGTCAGCGCCTCTGGATCGAATTCAAGAACCCTGGTCAGATGGCGACTGACATCCATGACCAAAGCTTCGCCGACGGTTTGACCGCATTGTGAGGTGCCTCCACCACGGGGCAGCACCGGCACACCTGCGTCGCGGGCAACGGCAATGGTACGCTCAATATCATCCTCGGATTCAGGCACGACGACGCCAAGCGGTTCGATCTGGTAGATCGATGCATCCGTGCTGTAGAGCCCGCGGGAGAAAGGATCGAACAAAACTTCCCCCTTGACTTCGTTGCTGAGTCGTCGGGAAAGCGCGGGATCACCTGCTCGGGAAGAGGCGTTTGCGATCATGTAGCAGAGTTCCTGTTTTAGGTCGCAGTCGAGTTATTTTGTATACAATAATTTATGTGAATACGATAGAGATTGCATCAATACTATAGTAACATATTGAAAAATATTGCATAATGGAAATAATACCATCCTGTTTTATTTCTCAAAGAGTGTGTTGATTTGTATTAGTTTCGTATACATAATAAAAAAAACCAATAACAAGGGGTGGTAAAGCACCGCCTTAATGCCGCTATGCACGGTGAAACTGGGAGAGAACGACGACCATGACCACCCATTCCGGCCGCCATTTTCTGCAGATTCCAGGGCCTACGAACGTTCCGGACCGAGTGCTGCGCGCCATCGATAGCCCGACGATTGATCACCGGGGACCTGAATTTGTCGAACTTGGCCTGGAGGTCCTTGGCAGTATCAAGACTATCTTCAAAACAACGAATCCGGTCATTATCTTTCCCGCCTCGGGTACCGGAGCGTGGGAATCCGCGTTGGTTAATGTTCTTCAGTCCGGCGACAAGGTTCTGATGTGTGAAACCGGTCAGTTTTCGACCCTCTGGTCACGCCTTGCGGAGCGCCTTGGACTCGATGTTGAGATCATTCCCGGTGATTGGCGTAGGGGCGCGGATCCGGTCAGCATCGAAGAGCGCCTCACTGCTGATACGGGGCACGAGATCAAGGCTGTCTGCGTGGTGCATAACGAGACATCCACCGGATCCTTATCGCGCATCAAGGATGTTCGCGATGCCATTGACCGGACGGGTCATCCCGCGCTCTATATGGTCGATACCATTTCCTCGCTGGCGTCTACAGATTATCGCCACGACGAATGGGGTGTCGACGTCACCGTTTCCGGCTCACAAAAGGGATTGATGCTGCCGCCGGGGCTCAGCTTTGTTGCGGTCAGCGACCGCGCGATCAAGGTTTCCGAGACTGGCGGCATGCCCCGGTCTTATTGGCGCTGGGACGAGATGATTGAACAGAACGCCAAGGGCGTTTTCCCTTATACGCCGGCGACCAACCTGCTTTATGGCCTGAAAGAGGCTGTCGCCATGCTGCACGAAGAAGGGCTCGATAATGTCTTCGCCCGTCATGCGCGACATGGTGAGGCGACCCGGCGCGCAGTTTCGGCCTGGAGCCTTG
Source organism: Rhodospirillales bacterium (assembly GCA_021775275.1). GTDB lineage: Bacteria > Pseudomonadota > Alphaproteobacteria > Rhodospirillales > Casp-alpha2 > JAJFIE01. Next base: position 4,693 of record JAJFIE010000049.1, read on the forward strand.
ATAATCTTTGTGTCAACCCGGATGAATATTCACCGGTTCTGACTACCGTGATGGTTCCTGATGGCAGCGATGCGGATGTATTGCGCAAATTGATTTTGGAAAAATTCGACATGTCACTCGGCACCGGCCTCGGCAAGGTGGCGGGAAAAGTGTTTCGTATCGGACACCTTGGTCACTTTAATGATCTGACACTGGCCGGCACCCTTTCAGGTGTCGAAATGGGTTTGCGCATGTTCGGCATGGACAATGCGAAGGGTGGCGTCGATGCGGCGCTGGAGTACCTCGCCAGTCAGGCAAATGCCTGATTGAATTTCTGGGGCTGCATTTGTCAGCCTCCAAAAAGACGAAAGCAAGTCGGGTTTAAATCCGGCATCCTCCTAGTGGGGCAAAATTGAAAAACAGAAGCTTGAACACAAAAGGGAGACTCCCGATGAAGATTTCGAAATTACTCAAGGTTGCCGGTTTTGCGACGGTTGCCGCAATGATGTCGTCACAGGTGATGGCTCAGGAACTGGTTCTCAAGTTCGGTCATGTCGGCAAGCCGGGTTCACTGTTTGAGGCCTCGGCCAATGAATTCGCCAAGAATGCCAATGAGAAACTTAAAGGTAAGGCGCGGGTTGAAGTGTTTGGCTCAAGTCAGCTTGGCAAAGACAAAGAGTTGCTGAAAAAACTGAAACTCGGCACCATCACCTTTGCCTTGCCATCTTCGGTCATGGCGTCACAGGTTGACGAATTCGGCATGTTCGATATGCCTTATCTGGTCAAGGACCGTGCGCACATGGCGCGGATCGAAACGGAAATAGTCCGCCCCACCCTGATGCCGATCGCCGAAAAGAAGGGTTTGAAAATTCTTGCTCTTTGGGAAAACGGTTTCCGCCATATCACCAACAACGTACGCCCGATCGATGTTCCGGGTGACCTGGCTGGCATCAAGTTGCGCACACCTAAGTCAACCTGGCGCGTGAAGATGTTTAAAGCCTACGGGGCCAACCCGACGCCGCTTTCGTTCTCGGAGGTGTTTGTAGCGCTACAGACCGGTACTTTTGACGGTCAGGAAAACCCGTTCGCACAAATTGCCTCGGCCAAGTTCCAGGAAGTGCAGAAATATCTGTCGCTGACCGGTCACGTTTACACGCCGGCATACATCACGGCCGATACAACGCACTTTGCAAAACTGCCACAGGACGTGCAGGACATCCTGATCGAGACAGCAGAGGAAACCCAGGCGTTTGTCTATAAGACAGCGGCCGACCTGGAGGTCAAGCTGCTGGCTGAACTGAAGGCTGGCGGGATGCAGGTGAATACAGCGAACAAAGACGCGTTCATCAAAGCCTCCGACAAGATCTACAAGGAATTTGCTGACACCGTCGAAGGTGGTGGCGCCCTTGTTGACAGGGCCATGAGCCTCGGAATGTAAGACAGATGAGAAAGGCTCGGTCAGCATAGGCAGGCCGGGCTTTTTTCTTAATCCACTGATTTACTGATCATTTTGTTTTAGGCGAGAGGAACTGCGCTGGTGCGTCTGGCTTTTTCAACCCTACAGGGGTATTTCGAGCGCCTGCTGGAAATTGTCACCATCATTCTCATGGTATCACTGGCCCTTGTCGTGCTGGTCGCGGTTGCCTACCGGATATCGGGTCATGCTCTTGCGTGGTATGACGAAGTCGCCGCCATCCAGCTAGCTTGGCTAACCTATTACGCGGGCGCGCTTGCCGCATTCAGACGTGCGCATATTGGCGTGCCGGGACTTGTCAACGCGATGCCGCCTCATATCCGGGTGCCGGTGGTTTTGGTGGCGGAGTTCGTCATCATTGGCTTTTTCGCCCTGATGGGTTGGCTCGGTTATGAGGTTCTCCTGGTTCTGGAAGGCGATACCATGATCAGCCTGCCCGAAGTGCCAACGGCGTTTACCCAGTCGGTCATTCCCATCGGAGCGGCATTGTTCATCATTGCACAGATTCTCACCATGCCAGACGCATTGGATGAGGCCCGCAAGGGAAAAGAGCATTCACCGGTCGAGGGAGTAGAGCCATGACCATTGCGCTTCTATTCCTTGGCCTGTTTGCCCTTGTCCTTATCAATGTGCCGATTGCCGTCGCTCTGGCTGTTGCGACTTCGGTCGCCATGGTCGTCACTCAAGGGTCGTATATCCTGCCCAATATTGCACTGGTGATGATGGATGGCGCGACCAAGTTTCCGTTGATCGCCATTCCATTGTTCATCCTGGCCGGCGCCATCATGAACACTGGGGGATTGTCACGCCGCCTGATCGCCTTTGCCTCGGCGCTCTTCGGTTTTGTCAAGGGCGGGCTGGCAATGATCAACATTGGCACATCCATGTTCTT
>JAJFIE010000481.1 GCA_021775275.1 Rhodospirillales bacterium
CCACTGCAGCAGGGCGCGCCACAGCAGGATCCCCGGTGGCGCCGTATCCAGACCGGTAATGACTGTTGATCCTGTCGTGGTCAGGCCGGACATGGCTTCAAAAAAGGCATCGGTGTAGCTCATGTTCAGTTCGCTGTACCGCAAGGGCATGGCCGCGAAAATTGCCAAAAATATCCACGCCAGCGTGGTCATCAGGAAAGCCTGACGGACCGTCAGTTTTGTTCCGCCCGAGTTGGACGCAAATGCCATGGCCACACCGACAAACAGGGTGACCCCTGCCGAAGCGGCAAATACCTGCCAATCGGAATTGCCTGCGAGCAAATCCACAATGGCGGGAATACACATAAAAACCGCTAAAGTGGTGAGCAAGATGCCGACGACCAGGAAGACAGGCCGGAAGTCCATAGAGCGCATGCCGGACACGCTTTTCTTGTTGATTCAACGAATTGAGTAGCGAACCATTGGCCCGCTGGACGAAGACTGGACCGACGATGCTGTCGGGTCAAGTGTCTGGTCCACTGGCAAGTGGCCAGTTGTCAGGTTATTGCAGGGGTGAGAATGGTATTATTACAATAGTAGTAAAAACGGGGTACTCTTGGGGAGGTGTTCAGGATTGCCCGCCGCGATACGACAGGTGGTTAATCATGCGCATGGAGGAGACGGCATGGGTTCTGATGAAGATGATAAAAATGCGCCAGAGTTGACCGAGGAGTCGCAAGATACCGCCACGAATTCTGCTGACAAAACAAGTGATGGCGCAGGCGGTGATGAGCAGGAGGTGATGACCCTGAAGGCCGATATCATGTCGTCGCCGCTGTTTATCCTTGTGACATTAATGGCTTACATAGCAGAGGCTGGCGGCAGGGATATCCCCATGGAGCAAAAAGCGGAATTCCTCACGATCCTGCGGAAACATGTAAAGAAACAGGATATTACCGAAAAAGAACTGCAGTTGATGGTGCGCGATGGCTTCGAAGAAACTCTCCGCATCGAATTCAGAACCTATCTGGAAAATGTTACGCCCAATCTCACATACGCGCAGCGACTTTCCATTGTCGCCAATCTTTATAATATGATGATGGTCGATGGTGAACTTCTTGATGGTGAGGAGTCCAGGGTTGATCTTTGCCGACGCACTTTTCAGTTGGATCCGGGCGTCACCCGGCAGATCCGGCGTGTTCTGCTTTTAAAGAATGACACCTCTGTTTTCCTCAATCCCGGGCATCCAAGCAACGATCCGAGTTTCAGCTTTAGTGTTACTCATTCATGAGACAACAACTTCGCCCGTCTCAGTGCACTGCCGCTATCTGATGAGGGCAATCCAGTGAAAATGCCGGAACAACGGCATCAAATTCATCCCCTTCATTGGTCTGCATATGGTAGGAGCCGCTCATGATCCCGGACGGCGTGCCAAGGGGGGTGCCGCTGGTATATTCAAACGCATCACCCGGAATCAGGATGGGTTGCTCGCCAACAACGCCGTTACCCTTAACCTCCTGCACATTCCCGCCGCCATCCATGATACGCCAATGCCGGGTTAGCAGTTGTACGGTTTCCGTCCCGTGGTTTTCAATTCGGACATGATAGGCCCATACATAGTGGCCTTCATCGGGAACAGACTGTTCCTCCAGATAGGTAGGTTCCACCAATATGGTGATGGCGCGGGTGGTTTCTGAGTATGGAGTGTTCTGTGTCATGCCGAGAGTGTCATACAGTGTGGGAGCAAAATACAAGGCCTGAATGACGCTAAAAGCGAAACAGAGTATTACGACGCCTGATCAAGCGGCATTCAGGGACCCTCGTGGCCATATAATGCTCTTTTCGTTGAGTTCAAGGCCTTGTCGCGCCCGTTCATAATCCGGCAGGACATCCATATTCGGCCACAGGCCGGTTTCCAGCGCATTTGCGTAGGCATCGGCCAATTGTGCTTCCCGCATGGCGAGGGCGGCCGATGAAGCATCGAATTGAAGTGGCTCCAGATGGACGTTCAAGGCCCCATTTTCAGGTGTGATGACGGCGAACCACCCACGTTGAGTGCCATCATTGGCAGGCATGCCGATAACGCCTGCGTTCACCCAAAAACGCTCACCCGGTAACGTTTGGGCAAACGGCATGCCACAATGCCCGGCGATGATTCCGTCACATCCGAGCGCGTCGAGACTGGCAGCTTTCTGTCGGGCGTCGGTTGATTCAAAGACCCAACCGCTGATGTCAGATGCCGAGCCATGAATAAAGGCAAGAGATCGGCCTTCCAGTTGAGCCAGGATACACCGTGGTCGCGTCCGCAGCCATGCCCGGTCATCGTCGTTCAGCAGTTCGTCCGTATAGGCGTACCATTGACGCGACAGGATGTCGCAGGCGGTATTTTCTTCAAACCCGCAGCCGCAGTCATCCAGTTGGAAGCCCAAAGATTCCTCGCAATTCCCCATGACAACATGCGCGCCGGACGCCCTGATTGCCGCGATCGTTTCCACCGGATTTGCGCAATAGGCGACAACATCGCCCGTACAGACGGTCCGTTCAGGCGGGATTTTGCGATGGTGTGCCACCTCCAGCATGGCCTGTGTCGCTTGCAGATTGGAATAAGGCCCGCCGAAAACCAATATCGGTTCATCAATGACGCCAAGATCAAGAGTGGAATTTTCAGAGGATGCGCTGTTCATTGTACTACTCTAACCAGCGCTACACGATGCGCCCCCAAGGACACAAAATCGTGCACAATGTGGATGGTTCAGTTTAACCGCCCGCGCGCTATCGGACAATTTCCTACCCAGTTCAAACTGCGCGTCATAAGGCAGCAGCGTGCATGGCACGACAACCGGAGTATTCGCACCCTTACGTTTGACCACCATTCGCGATGTCGAACACATCATGCTTTCCGGATTCACACCCAATATATTCCAGCAATGAACAGTGATTTCCGGAACATCCTGTGTTTCATCCATTTCGGGGAACAAAACCAGTTGTCCGGGATCATCAGCATCAACCGGGATGCCTTCGCGTTGGAACAGATCGGCATAGCCCTTGCGAGCAATATCCATATTCTCGCCCCACATGGTGCGCCCGGCGACAGCAACCCGGAAACCGTTCTGCGACAACCATTTCAGACCCTGCATCATTGGAGCCCACGTATCTTCGCCCCTGATGTCTTCATGGTGCGCGGGTGTGTAGTGATCAATTGAAACCCGAATGGTCAGGGCATCTCCATGACGATCATGAATAGCCTTCAGCGCAGTTCGTTTGTTCAGGAGAGGCTTCATGGCATTGGAAAGGACTAACGCCCGATAACCGCGCGACAGCGAACTTTCCAGCATGGTCAGCAAGTCCCTGTTCATAAACGGCTCGCCACCCGTGAATGCGATTTCTTCTACCGGCCAATCAGCCCCGGCGATCTCGTCGAGATAGGCATCAACCTCTGCGGCGGTGATATAGGCAAGGCTGTCGTTTGTCGGGCTGGAATCCATGTAACAGCTTTTGCAGGTGATGTTGCACAGGCTGCCGGTGTTGAACCAGAGCGTACGCAATTGGGTCAGGGCGACAACGGCGCGTTGCTCCCCCTTGGCCGTCCGGTCCGGGTGAGTGAATTTCCCCGGATCCAGCGCTGGTGCGGTTACGAGTGCTGACTGCGACATGTTCTCTTCTCAGTGTGACGATACTAGAAGTCTAGTAAATCAATTGACGCCTTTGGTTAAATCACATTTTCGTAATGTATTGAAGTTGAAGGAATACGGAGAGCCCACGAAGTAAAGACTGCGCTGCTCTTGCGTGTGATCCAGTGTTTCCCTATACCAGGATGAAGTGCGGGCGTAGCTCAGTGGTAGAGCGTCAGCTTCCCAAGCTGAATGTCGTCGGTTCGATCCCGATCGCCCGCTCCATCCAATCCTGTCTTCGCCACCCAACTGGTTTAGCGCGATTCCCATATCGTCCGAATTTGATCTGACAGGGCTATCGGATCGAAAGGTTTGGCGATAACGTCGATAGCGCCGACTTCCTTAAAACGGTTCACCTCGGACGGCATGGCCTTTGCCGTCAAAAAGATCACCGGTGTTTCTTTCAGGCTATCAATCTCACGGAGTTTTTTCAGGGTTTCCGGGCCATCAAGCCCCGGCATCATGACATCGAGTAAAATGAGGTCCGGTGCAGCGCCTGGCGCAATGTCAACGGCTTCAAGGCCTGAACTACACAGCACTATCTCAAACCCGCCGATGGTTTCGAGCGCCATCTGGGCGACGGCCTGAATATCGGGTTCGTCCTCCGCGTATAGAATTTTTCTCAACTCCGCCAATTCATTCTCCTTCAATCAAAGTCGTACCTCCACGCGGCAGGACCGACAGATACCTACCCATATGTAGGGTTACTTCTTCGTCATGTCACCATATAAGACCGGAAATGCTCTAACTGCGATCTAATCCAACAGTGCATGGGCGTGATGAGCCATATGATCGCCAATGAAGGATGAAATGAAATAGTAAGAATGGTCGTATCCGGATTGCATGCGAACGGTGACCGGTTGTCCGACGACATCACAGGCTTGCTGGAACAGATGTGGCTTCAGCTGTTCATCCAGGAAGTTATCCGCATCACCCTGATCAATGAGGATACCGCCATCAAATCGTGCGCCCGATTCAATCAGATGCGTGGCGTCATATTGCCGCCACAGTGTGCGATCTGGACCCAGGTAATTTGTAAACGCCTTTTCGCCCCACGGGCATTGCATGGGTGCAACGATCGGTGAAAACGCGGATACTGACCGGAATGTGTCCGGATTTTTCAGCGCAATGGTCAGGGCTCCATGCCCCCCCATGGAATGTCCCGAAATACCCTGAGCGTCGGCACGGGCCGGAAAGTTCTTGAAGATCAGCGCAGGCAACTCACCTGTCACATAATCATACATATGGAAGTGTTCCGCCCATGGATGCTCTGTGGCGTTCAGATAGAACCCGGCGCCCTGGCCGAAGTCATATGCCTCATCATCGGACACTTCTTCACCCCGTGGGCTGGTATCCGGTGCGACAATGACCAGACCATGCTCCGCCGCATAACGCTGCGCACCGGCCTTGACGGTGAAATTCTCTTCCGTGCAGGTCAGGCCGGAGAGCCAGAACA
>JAJFIE010000482.1 GCA_021775275.1 Rhodospirillales bacterium
GAACTTCCTGTTCGGCCCGATGTCGTTCGGTGATATCCAGAACCGTACCGTTCATGGTTGCTGGCACACCCTGATCATCAAGGACAAGTTCGCCTTGTTCAGAAACATACCTTTCTTCACCCGTAGGCAGGATGATGCGGTGTACGGCGGCGTAGGAGGATTTTGTTTCCAGCGCCTTGCCAACGGCATCTTCAACCAGAGCTCGATCTTCAGGATGAATGGTTGCAAGGAAGGCCTCGTAACTGGCGTCAAACTCTCTTGGTTCGTAACCGAAGATTCGATAGGTTTCGTCCGTCCAGTACAATGCACCGGTAGGGATGTGCCATTGCCAGCTTCCCATGTGCGCAATGCGCTGGGCTACTTCTAGGCCGCTATTGAGATTTCGGATATCAGCCTGCGCGACAACTAACTCACTCGTTTTTCGCGTAACCATTCGTCTGCTCAATAACGAATGGGTAATAACGAACACAATCAACAACGCCACGAAAGCAGCAGCTATCCAATATTGCTTGATAAAATCCGTAACCGAAAAATGAACTGCTTCATAGGGGCCGAGTCTGAGTTCCTGGAAAAGATTATGAACAGGTGTGTAGTCCAGTGGCACTGTCCAGCCTGCATAGCGACCGACACGCGCAGCGGCATCGCTGGCGCTGATGGTGAGCAGGGAACGCAGCACGTCCTTGGCCAACGCCTCCGGGACGTGGTTCAGTTTGGCGAAGGCCCATTCGGGATAGAGGCCCGTGCTTGCCGCCAGTGGAAACCGCGGATGGCCACGGGATCCGATGATGTGGATGTCCTTTAGGTCGATTTTCCCTTCGCGGGCCATGGCCTCTAATACGCCGGTGCGGACCACGCCGACATCGGCTTCTCCTGCCAGTACCCGCGTGACCACGTTATCTTGTGGAAAACCCGTGAAACTGACGTCCGCCAGATCTGTCTCCATATCCAGGTTCAGCTTGTCCATTTCCCGCATGAGGACCTGATAACCGCCGAATGAAATGGCCGATACGGCGAGCAGTCGTTTATTTTGGAGATAGCTCAAAGAAGAAATATCCGTCCGTTCCGCTTTCGCGGAAACAACGCCGCCAAAGGTGCTGACCGGCAAGCCATCGATACGCTTCTCGAGGGTTCCGAGGGCTGAAATGCCATATTTCAATGATAGCTCGACGTAGGCCCCGGGATTGACGATGACAAAGTCGATTTTCTGGTCCTGGACGGCTTGGTCCATCTCCGAGAGATCCAGAGGGATCATTTCAACGGCCGATGCCAAATCGTTTGAAAGATGTGTGGCTGTCGGCGTCCATTCCCTGCGGGCTTTCTCTATCCCGCGGTGGGCGATAACGGCGATGCGAACCGGGGAATTCACTGTTCCGGGAGCATTGTAAGTCGGATCGGCGCCTTCAGCCGTTGCGGTCGCCATCAAAAGAAACACAATAACGATAGCTGCGGAATGGCAACGGCGAATCGATACAAGGAGTTTGTCAAAAACGTCCATGAGTGCTCTCGATCTACCCATATTTGCCCGTTTGTTATGAACGCATTCAAATGCAGGGCAATTAAATGATTACTATTGAATGCTCACTTATATAAAGAATCAAGCTTATGGCATGCTGACAAGAGTGCTTCTTCAGAGTTAAGAGTTGCTCTAAGATGCGAGAAACTTGACCCCAACGAACGCTGCACCCGGGTGCGAAGATTGTTGTGACGTATCGTCATGGGAGCGTGGCCAACGATAACAGAGACCACCGACCGCAGGCTGGATGTTCATTTTTACACTTGCGAACAAAGTTCGTGGCGGTATCACCGGGTAGTCCTTCGCCCGTCAGGACCATCCGTAGCCGCGGGTTTCTCTGCGACCCTGCCGCCTCTTAATTTTCCGGCAGCAAACACGCTTTTACGAATTCGACGGCGTCCGGTGAATCCCATTCGGCTTCACCGACAACGGCGGCGATTTGATTGCCGTCGGCGTCAATAAACAGTGTCGTCGGAAGGCCCGAGACCTTGGCCGCCTTGACCAGCGCCATTTGGCGGTCGACCAGTATATCGAGGTTGGTGATATTGTTGGTTTCATAGAATTTGGTGGCCAGCTTTGCGCCGTCCCGGTCTTCGTCAATGGCGAGAACATCGATGCCACTATCGGCGAGAAGGCCCTTCAAGCGGTCCAGCGCGGGCATTTCGGCGACGCACGGCGGACACCATGTGGCCCAGAAGTTCACGATCAGGGGCGTTCCCTTGTAATCGGACAGCCGGACCTCGCCACCATTTCTGTCAAAAAACACCGTATCTTCAATGGGTGCGGGCGGGTCTTTTTCGAGGAAATTGCTGATCCCGGAATCGGTTGCGCCCTGCCATGTGCATACAGATGGTTCTGCGCTTGCAAGTGACAGCGTAATCGCCACAATCCCCCCGAATACGACGGATACGAGGGATATGATGAGGCCGCGTCGGGTGATCTTGCGTTGAAGGCGCTGTATCAGTGGTGACATGGACAATATAGACCCGTAAAACCATAAGAGAGGACGAGCGAAGCGTCCCGATGTTAAACTATGCATTAGACGATGTAAGCGAATTTCAGGTGACTGGCATGGCAGATAAGATCAACAAATCGCGAGCAGATACCAGCACCATTTGGGGCGGACGTTTCGCCGATGGTCCGGATGCGCTGATGGAGGCGATCAACGCATCCATAGATTTCGACAAACGGCTGTATGCGCAGGACATCCGCGGGTCAAAAGCGCATGCCGCCATGTTGGCCGCCAACAGCATCATTGACCCGGCGGACGAGGCGAAAATCCAGCAGGGTCTGGATACCATTCTGGATGAGATTGAAACCGGTGCGTTCAGCTTCAAGGCGGCGCTGGAAGACATTCACATGAATGTGGAATCCCGACTGGCGGAATTGATCGGTGATGCCGCCGGGCGGCTGCATACCGCACGGTCGCGCAATGATCAGGTCGCCACCGATTTCCGGCTCTGGGTTCGTGACGTCATTGACGGCCTCAGCTCCGAAATGCAGCGCCTACAGGCGGTGATGATCGGCATGGCCGAGGCTCATGCCGCGACGATCATGCCCGGATTTACCCATCTGCAAACAGCTCAGCCGGTAACCTTCGGCCACCATCTGCTGGCCTATGTGGAAATGATTGGCCGGGATCGGGGACGGCTCGCCGATTGCCGGAGACGTCTAAATGAAAGCCCATTGGGCGCGGCGGCGCTGGCGGGAACGTCTTTCCCCATCGACCGGGGCATGACGGCGGCCGCGCTGGGTTTCGATGGTCCCATGACGAATTCACTGGATGCCGTATCAGACCGGGATTTCGCACTGGAATTTCTGGCTGCGGCCTCGGTCGCAGGCATGCATCTGTCGCGCATGGCTGAAGAACTGGTCATATGGACATCCGGGCCGTTTGGATTCATCCGCCTGTCCGACGGGTTTTCCACCGGCAGTTCCATCATGCCGCAAAAGCGCAACCCGGACGCCGCCGAACTGGTGCGCGCCAAGGTGGGCCGCATCATCGGATCACTGAACACCCTGCTGATCGTCATGAAGGGGCTGCCCCTGACCTATGGCAAGGATATGCAGGAAGACAAGGAGCCGGTGTTTGACGCAGCAGAGACCCTGGGGTTGTGCGTGGCCGCCATGCGCGGCATGCTGGAGGGCGCGGAAGCCTGTCCCGACAGGATGCTGGCGGTAGCCAGCAGTGGATTTACCACAGCGACAGACCTGGCCGACTGGCTGGTGCGGGTTCTGGACATGCCATTTCGCAAGGCGCATCACGTTACCGGGGAGCTGGTAAAGATGGCGGAAGATCGGGGCAGGGGTCTGGAAGACTTGTCGCTGGCAGACATGCAGGGCGTCGAAGCGGGTATCACGCAGGAGATTTTTGATGTCCTGGGTGTGGAAAATTCCGTCGCCAGTCGCCGCAGCTTTGGCGGCACGGCGCCGGACAATGTTCTGGCGGCAGTGAAAGTGGCGCGTGCACGGTATCTTGAAGGTATGGATGGTCATGATTAACAGCAATTATTCACCAAAAGCCCATCTTGGACTGCGCCGGCTCCTGCGGGTATGCCTGATGTTGGGACTGATGTTCGTGCTGGCGACAGGGCTGGGTGCGTGTGGCCGGAAAGGCCCCCTGGAAAAACCCGAGGGCTCCACCTATCCAAAAGAGTACCCCACCGAATAGTTTCGGTGGAACAATACACCGAATAGTTTCGGTAGAATGTACAAGGTAACCGGTCTGGTTGGAATTTCGGGAAGTACATGGATCATTTTACTTATAAAAACGGCGAGATGTTTGCCGAGAATGTAGCGCTTCAGGCCATCGCGGCGGAAGTTGGCACGCCATTTTATTGTTATTCCACGGCGACCATGGTCCGGCATTTCAGCGTGTTCCGGGATGCCCTGGACGGCCTGGACTTCATGATCTGCTACGCCATGAAGGCGAACGGTAATATCGCCGTCATGCGGACCCTGGCGGAACAGGGCGCCGGGGCCGATGTTGTGTCGGGTGGAGAGCTGGAGCGCGCACTGGCCGCCGGCATCCCGCCATCGAAAATTGTCTTTTCCGGTGTCGGCAAGACGGAAGCGGAGATTGCTGCCGCCATTGCTGCCGGGATTATGCAGATCAATGTGGAATCCGAGCCCGAACTGGAGGTTCTGAGCGCCATTGCGGCGGCGCGAGGGCGCGAGGTTGCGGTCTCCATTCGCGTCAATCCCGATGTGGATGCGCGCACCCACGAGAAAATCACCACCGGTAAAAGCGAGAACAAGTTTGGTATTGATCTGGGCCGCGCCCGCGACGTATGCGCCCGCGCAGCAAAACTGCCCGGTATCCGTCTGGTCGGCGTCGCCATGCATATCGGATCGCAGCTCCGCGATCTCGAACCCTACCGTGCGGCCTATGGCAGTGGCGTCGCGTTGGTTCATCAGCTACGGGGCGACGGCCACGCCATTGACCGGATTGATCTGGGCGGTGGACTGGGCATTCCCTATTTTGAGGACGGTGAAGGCGAGGACCTGCCGTCACCGGCTGAATACGGCGCCATGGTCAAGGATGTGATCGGCGATCTGGATTGCCGGGTCATTGTCGAGCCGGGTCGCGTGATCATGGGCAACGCAGGGGTTCTGGTGGCTCAGGTAATTTACGTGAAGGAGGGACCGACGCGTCGTTTTCTGATCGTCGACGCGGCCATGAACGACTTGCTGCGACCGTCCCTTTACAGCGCGCATCACGCCATTGATCCGGTGCGTCAGCCGGATGCCGGGGCAACCTGTGAAACTGCCGACGTGGTCGGGCCGATCTGTGAGTCCGGGGACACGTTTGCCAGGCAACGACTGTTGCCACCCATGGAATCCGGTGATTTGATGGTGTTCCGCAGCGTCGGCGCCTATGGCGCGGTCATGGGGTCGAGCTATAATGCACGCCCCCTGGCGCCGGAGGTTCTGGTCAATGGTGACGCGTTTGCCGTGATCCGTCGCCGCATTGAGGTCGCTGACCTGATCGGGTTTGAGAGCATGCCAGACTGGTTCGATACTACCAGACCCAAAGAAGCCACCGGATGATCCCTCCGGACCCCGGTCTGGATCGCCTCGAGCGGCGCGTGCGCCGCCGCCAGTCACGCTTGATGCCCATCGCCGCCGCCGCCCTGATGTGGGAGCGGCTATGGCCCCGTTTGTGGCCGCTGGTAGGGGTCGTGGGTGTTTTTGTGGCGCTTTCCCTGCTGGATGCTTTCCCGCTCCTGCCGTACTGGTTGCACGGGGTTGTGCTGCTTGGATTTGCGGTAGCGGCGGCGTGGGCGTTGCGTTCGGGTTTCAGAGCGTTCCGCACACCGACGCGCCAGGAAGCCCGGGCGCGCATTGAGCGCGACAGCGGGTTACACCACCGACCCCTGTCGGCGCTGGACGACGAAAGCGTTTCGGGCGACGGGAATAGCAGCGCCACGAAGACCCTGTGGAACGAGCACCGCCGCCGCGCCGCGCTGGCCAGTGACCGGTTGCGGGTCAGCCTGCCATCACCCGGCCTGGCGCGGTTTGACCCTTATGGCATTCGCGTCGCCGTGGCCTTGCTGCTGGTTATCGCTGTGGCCGCAGGGTTCGACAATGCCGGTGTGCGCATGGCCCGCGCGCTGGTTCCTGTGGATCAGGGGTTCGGCGCCGACACGCGGGTTGATGTGT